>CAZATZ010000284.1:0-2341 GCA_964488175.1 uncultured Spirochaetales bacterium | reverse complement strand
AAAACGTGAGGCTGTTTTTAGTTATCTTAAAGAGTTTGAAATTCCTTACTGTGTCATTTCACACCCTCAAAGCGATGAGCCCACAGTGTGGAACAACTTTTTCAACTATTTAGATGGGCTTGTCTACGACCTACAAGCGATTGATGTGCGAGTCGCCTACCATAATCACGGGCATGAATTTTCCACGATGATTAAAGGTCAAAATGTCTTAGAAACAATGTTGGAAAGACAGTATTATCTCTACTGGCAAGTGGATGTTGCGTGGCTCTTTGCCGCAGGAGAATCTCCCACCAGCTGGATCAATCGTTATAGCAATAGAATTCGCCAAGTCAATATCAAAGATTACGATGAAAGGAGTGAAGGGGGTAATCCTCTCTTCTGTCCTCTGGGACTGGGAGGGGTACGACTTCGTAAAGTACTGAATTTATGCAAAGAGGCTAACATCACAGAGTACATTATCGGAAGTGATGATAAGCAAGATGTTGATCTATTTGTCTCTGAAGGACTCGCTTTCTTAAATAGACAACTGAACTCTTGACCGTCTCCCCTGCGATATACGGGTATCTCTAAAATCCCCGTTTTCATCTCTAACTCGTTATTTTCTGAAACCGAATTTTGAGAGGTACTTTAAACGCTGTTTTTCGCCTCCGCTTCTTGCGATTTCTGCGGTTGTAATCATTTTTTTAGTCGCTCTTTACAAGTAGTTGATTTCTCGGTAAACTAGGGGAAACCTCTTTGAAACTCCCAAGATTTGTTGGGTATTCAATGAAGAGGTAGGAGCTATCGGAGACTCTCACAGTCTCTGTTCTTTGGATATTTCTGTCACCTAAAAACATTAAAGGGTACCTCTAAAAGATCGAGTTAGAACTGAAAAAAGAGTTTTTTAGAGGAACCCTAAACTGGGTCCAAGTTCCCCCGATTCGGAGACTTCTTCTCATACTGGTGCTTCCTAAGTACTCTGAAAACTCCTCTCCGTTCTTGGAAAGAAGGGTGTCTCTGTTCATCTCACACCTTCATTAGTTTAGGAGGAATCCCAACCCCTGTTTCGGTCCCGTTTTGGTGTGTCGTTCACGGATTCATCTCTCTATGGAAAAAAGATATTTTTTAGATCAAAAGCAGAAAGTTTCTAACGTCGCCTCTATCTATACCTCAGCTGAGATCGGTCTCGATCTTCGTCGTATCGATAAAGACGCCTATAATGCGATTGAGACCCTTCAACGGGCTGGTTTCGAAGCCTACATCGTCGGAGGGGCGATCCGTGATCTTCTCTGTGGTTTAACGCCCAAAGATTTCGATCTAGTCACGGGGGCTCAACCCAAGAAGATACGAACACTCTTTAGAAACGCTCGCATTATCGGCAAGCGGTTCCGATTGGTTCACCTCTTCTACGGGCGAAAAAAGATTATAGAGGTCGCTACCTTCCGCGCTCAAAAGGGGGTGGAAGAGCTGCATTCAAAGAGTAATAACAATATTTTTGGAACGCTTTTAGAAGATTTTAGTAGGCGAGATTTCTCCGTCAACGCCCTCTATTTTGACCCAGTGAACGACGAGTTGATCGACTTTGTTGGGGCGTATGAAGATATTCAAAAAAAACAGTTTCATAGTGTTGTCCCTCTTAAATACACCTTTAAAGAGGATCCCGTTCGGATGGTGCGGGCGATCAAATATAGTGTCATTGGCGGTTTGACGATACCCTCTGCGATGGGTCGACAGATACGCCGTGAAGCCCATCTCTTAAAAGAGGTATCGACCTCTCGCATCAGTGAAGAGATCAACAAGATTTTTCACTCAGGAAAATCGGCGGCGATTTTTTCTCAACTGCTAAAATTCAAACTACTACACTCCCTCATGCCCCCTCTCTGTGTGTGGATTGAGAAGAAAACCCTCTCCTCTGCCGAATTCTTTGGTGCGTTAGAGAAGTTGGACTCTCTCTGTGAGAAAGAGAGAGAGATGAGCGAAGAAGAGAGGAGTAACCCCCTCTCCCTCTTCCTGTCTCCGATATTGGATAAGATGATCTCTGGTGCTGTTGTGGGACGAGAAAAGTCGTTCTACTACGAGACGATCTTAGAGTTAAAGGAGTTTCTCCACCCCTACATTCCCCCCAATGAAAAAATAGAACGCGGGCTTTCTGATTACTACCGTAGTCACGGAGGAACACCTCCTCCTCTCTCGCTAAAAAATTGGCGGAGAAATAGAAAGAGAGAGCTTGATGGGCGAGCGAATGACACTCAAGCAAACCTCTAAGAAACCTATTTTTTGTTTCTAACTCGATCTTTTCTCTCTCATGTTAGGTTTCTAAAGAATAATTCTATTCGATCTCTATACTAAAATAAATACACTA
>CAZATZ010000283.1:0-2363 GCA_964488175.1 uncultured Spirochaetales bacterium | reverse complement strand
CTCCCTCGAGAGAGACGGTGGGGGTAAAATTCATCGAGAGAGCTGTCTCAAAATCCTTTCCAGCCAACTCCTCATTATCTTCAAGAAAGTAGGTTAAACCACGCTGGAAATACCCCTCTCCGCTCTCATCCGAGTTTTGAATAACCTTACTCAGATCGAGGAGAGCCGACCCGTAATTCCCACTCTCACGGTGGATAATCCCACGATTCAAGAGAAGTAGATAGGTATCTGGGTGGGACTCGATCAGTTGATCGAGGTCTTGCAGAGCCTCGGCAAAAAAATCGCACTCACGATAGGCCAACGCTCGGTAAAAACGGGCGTCATCTCCCCTCTCTTTCTGAGAGAGAACAAAGTCCAAGTCCTTAATCGACTCCGTCCAATTTCCCTCTTTTTGATAGGCCAACGCTCGGTGGTACAAGATACCCAAGATAGCCTCAAGGGTTAACTCTTTATCGGTATGCTCGCTCTTTTCAAAGAGGATAAGTGCCTCTGAAAAGGACTCTATCGCCTCCTGAAATCGCTCGAGAGAGTAGAGAGCCAACCCTTTGTAGTAATAGCTGAAGGTGAACTCGATATCGAGAGACTGCACCGTCTCCATATCCTTTACGCTCAACTCGTGCTTTCCTAGATTGAAATAGGCAAATCCTCGGTTGTAATACGCATCAATAAAATCGGGAACGAGTTCAATCGCCTTGTCAAAGTCGACGACCGCACTCTCGTACTGCCCCAACCGTCCGTAAGCGGTTCCTCGCTTATCGTAAATATCGGGCATATCGTGTTTTATCTCTAGCGCATTCGTGTAGTCGATGATTGCACGGTTAAGACTCTCACGAAAGTATTCACTCTCGGCGAGTCCTCTATCGTAGTACGCAGAGGCTCGTCGTAGGTGTCCCTGATGCGCTGCTGGTTCTAAACGAATCATCTCTCGAAAGGCTTGAATCGCCTCGTCGTACATCTTTTCGTCCTGATAAACGACACCGAGAGAGTAGTACCACCACCCCGAATCAGGCTTGTTCTCGACAGCCCTTTTAAGCTCTTTGATCGCCTCTTTATTCTTTTTTAGTCCAAAATAGGTCAACCCCAACTGGTAGCGAGCGACCGCTTTTTGAGGTTCGAGTTCTAGTGCGTTTTGAAAATCGTCGAGAGCCTCGACTAAGAGACCTTGATTGCGATACGCTACCCCGCGATCAAAACGGATCTGCACCCCTTCATGCTTATCCAAAATAAGCGAGAAATCTTCACTCGCCTCTTTCCACTTTTCAAACCGCATGTAAAGGGCGGCTCTCTGGTATCGTACCATCTCATCGTTGGGAGAGCTCTCTATTAGCTTATTAAACGTCTCTAATTCTTTTTCGAATTCACTCATTGTCGCTAAAAACCTCTAGGCACCTCTAAAATACTCTCGGGGATACGGAAATAATACCCCCTTGATTATACGGTTTTTTTGACCGAGAACAAGCCAAACGGGGGGCTAGTGCGAACCAACCCGCAAGCAAACCGCAACCACGCCATCTTCAAAACCACTAACAAATAACTAGCGAGAAAACTACCTAAAAAAGTAAAAGGATTTTTTTACCAAGAGAGTTCTAACTCTTTCAAGCATCTCCAAAGAACACCTCTAGAATTTTTCTAAAAGTCTTTCTCAAAAATTTTACACGCTTGGGAAAAGACATCATCTCCATTGGTTGAGGCGTCAAGTCGATAGAAATTTCCCAACTTCTCGTAATATTCAACGAGGGGAGCCGTCTCTTTCTCATACGCAGCTAGTCGTGTTGTTACCGTCTCTTCCGTATCGTCACTTCTCTGCTTCAGAGGAGTTCCACAGAGATCACAGATACCTGCTTTTTTGGGAGGATTTTTCTTTTTGTTATAGATCTCCGCACATTTTGGGCAGCTAATTCTCTGAGTCAACCGATCGATGAGAATCGATTGGGGAGCGTCAAGAAAGAGCACCTTATCAGCGGGAGCAAAGGTGGATAACGCATCCGCCTGTACGATAGTTCTGGGAAAACCGTCCAGCAGATAATGCGAATCCGCAAGTTCCTCCAATCGGTTTTTGACGACCTCAATCGTCACTTCATCGGGAACTAACGCTCCTGTCGAAATGATCTCACTGACCTTCTTTCCTAACGGCGTTTCTTTTCCAAGACCACGGAAAATATCTCCTGTCGAAAGGTGTAAAAAGGGAAATTTCCGTTTTAAATGATTCGCTAACGTTCCCTTTCCTGCTCCTGGGTATCCAAGTAATACCACTCTCATAACACTTCTCCTTTGAAATAATTATACACTCTGAATAGTGAGTATCTCTAAAAACTCTTTTTCATTTTTAGTTCGATCTTTTTTTACCAATCCCAAGATTTGTG
>CAZATZ010000282.1:0-2376 GCA_964488175.1 uncultured Spirochaetales bacterium | reverse complement strand
TGTAGTTTCATTTTTTAAAGAGAGATTCCTTTTTAGGGAGTCCTCTTTTAGAGATATCTTTAAGCCTCACCTTCTACGGTGGGGCTTTTTTTTCTCTTTTTTTCTCTTTTTTTTCTTGGGCACCTCTAAAAAGTCGATTTTAGAAAAGGTTTTTAGAGATCTTCAGAAAAGAGAGGATAAAAAACGGGGGGATTTGTCCCTATTTGTTCATACTTTGTTCACATGTTATTTATACTTTGTTCACACTTAATTCATTTTCTTTTCTTTTCGTTGAGTTCTACCGACTCTAAACGCTCTTTCTCCCTCTTTCTATTTTATAAATATTGTCTTATAGATTTCTCTTAAAAATCGATATTTTCGGAGATAATCAAGGCTTGTTTTTTTATATAACCCTCCTTGAGACCAGCTCTTAAAATCTCTTTTTCATTTCTAACTCGATCTTTCTTGTCAATCCCAAACGCTGTTATGGTCTAGTTAAAAGACTCATTTAGCTCAGACAACCTCTGGTTTCACTTTTTTGACGGGACAAAAACCCCTTTTTTATTCTCCCAGATTAGATTTATATAAAAACTTTAAACGAACAACATATAAGTTGTGTGAATTTCTCGTTATTGCACTCTAAAATCGGTTTTTTGAGGAGGGGGGGGAGAGGTTCCATTTTTGAATTATGTCTAAAAAGAGAGGAGAAAAAAAGGAAAATCTGTTAATAAAACATTAACGATTTATTTATTTATCAACCACGTTAAAGTCATGGTGCCATACTATAATAATAAAAGTTGAGGCTGAAGGGATCTCCTTCTAGAGTGCCTCCAGCCAGCAAGGACGAGAAAGAGTTTCTGTGAAGGGAACCTCTAAAGAGATAGGATAGACAACGAAGGAGGAAAAAATGGAATCTGGTTTTATATTGAAAAATAGAGGGCAACTGTTGGCGATGTCGGAGAGAGGTCTTTTGGTCTCTCGAGGTTCTTATCTTATAGGGAGGTGTGTAAAGATGAAGAAGATAATTATAGTGAGTGTTTTCTTGACACTCTTAACAAATGCACTCTTGGCACAGGTTGTGGGAGAGACAACAGGTTCGGCGGATTTAACCCCATCACAGAAGGCGGCACAGTCGGCGAACTCGACTCTTTACGCTCCGATGGAGGCCGTCTCTGGAACGCCGAAGATAGGGGCTGTTAGTGTTACGGCGTCTCTCGATTTTACGATGTTTTCGACTTTTGGAAGAGATGACGATGGAAATGCTGGATTCGGGGTCGATATTGAGACCGCTTCGATGGGGTTTTCAGCGTATGCTAGCCAGTGGACAAAGGTAGCGCTAGGACTTACTTTTTCAAAGTTTATAGATAAAAAGGAGATTCAGTTTGACTACTTCAATCTCGACACCTTCGCTCTCCGCCAGTTTGGTATTATCTCGGCGGCGGATGCTCCGACGAACCCCTTCTCTCTTTTAATGCGAACAGGGTACCGTTCTTTTAACATACAAGGGTACGGTGGTGGAGTTACCGATGCGGGAGAGGCGGATGTTGATGACGCAGAGCTTCCCCAGAGTTTTCACCTGAGTTTTCGTCCTGCGTACTCTCTGGGATCTGCTGGGTTTATCGCTCTTGATCTCGCTTTCAATCCCAATCTCGTCGGAACGAAAGCAAGTGGCGCTGATTACTCCACGATTTATAATACAGATGCAGGAGCGGGGGAAGTTGTTGCCGAAGACCCTGTGCGTGGCGAAGAGGATAAAGGTCTCAAAGGTCCTCTTATTCTTGCCAATCTCTACGGAGAGATGCTCTCTTCTAGCTTGAAGTGGGAGGTCTACTTTGCGACGGCTAACGACGCAAAGGAGGCGAATATTAGTGGTGGTTCGACCGTTGGATTTGGTGCTTCCTATAACAACGTAATTCCAGGTCTCTCGATGGCTATTGGGTTCGACGCCATCTTACCTCAGAAGGGAGGAAAGAAGGGGACTGACGCAGTTTCTGCAGTTCCTGCCACTTCTACAACTGCTGCAATTCCTGCAATTCCAGCAGTTTACAGCAGTGTAGATGAAAACGGGCGTGCGAAACTTGGACTGGGGATTGGATACGGACAGTCTCTTCCCGAACTCGGTCGTGGAATCGGTGGAACGGGAGTTCGTTGGAATGTCGGGTTAAGTTCGGCGATGAAATTTGGTCTACAGGGAAAAACAGCCAAAGACATAAACCGAGCTGTCTATGTAGACCCTGCGGAGTTAGATAAAGTGGCGGGGGGAGAGAGCGCAGATCTTTCAAAATCGTATATTCCTACGACGTTGAAGTTGGCTGGACGGTTTATGTACGGAACGGTGGGAGTTGCTCTTGGATTTAATATTACAGACATCGTACAGGCTGCCTACAAAGAGAAGAA
>CAZATZ010000281.1:0-2383 GCA_964488175.1 uncultured Spirochaetales bacterium | reverse complement strand
ATAAAATGTGTCATCTCCTATTTTTTATATTTAGTCTTCTGCTTTGTGATTAGCACGTTGATTTTTAGTAATATCAAAGATGTTGGCATTTTGAACAATATTTGAACCAAGGACCCAATTCTTGGACTTAAATTTTTAACCGTAAATGACATTGTGAATCAGAAAGAATCCAGCCAAGACACGGTCATTTCACACGAACGAGAGAAAGAGAGAGCAAAATGAATATCCCATTTAACGATTTAAAGAAGCAGTTCTATCTCTATCAAGAAGAGTATGAAAAGAAGGCGATAGAGGTTCTAAGGAGTGGGTGGTACGTCTTAGGAGATGAAGTAAAAGAGTTTGAAAAGGAGTTTGCGGAGTATATCTCAACGGATTATTCGGTGGGTGTCGCCAGTGGACTCGATGCCATTGTGCTAGCGTTTAGAGCGTTGAATATCGGAGAGGGAGATGAGGTAATCGTCCAAGCAAACACGTACATCGCCTCTGTCATGGGAATTTCCATGAATGGAGCCACCCCTGTCTTGGTCGAACCAGATGAATACTACAATATAGACGCAGATAAAATTGAAGCGAAGATCACGAGCAAAACGAAGGCTATCTTGGTGACGCATCTCTATGGGCAAGCTTCAAATATGGAGAAAATAGAAACAGTTGCCAAACGGTATAAATTAGAGATCGTCGAAGACTGCGCGCAGTCCCATGGAGCTACCTTTAATGAAAAGATGACGGGTTCCTTTGGGATTGGATGTTTCAGTTTTTACCCGAGTAAAAATCTCGGTGCGTTTGGTGATGGAGGGGCTATCACAACGAACTCAAAACTCCAGTCCAAACGGTTCAAGGTCTTAAGAAATTATGGAAGTGAGAAGAGATACCACAACGAGGTGATTGGGTATAACTCAAGATTGGATGAGATACAAGCGGGACTTCTGAGAGTTAAGCTGACTCATATTTCGGAGTTAACCAGTGAGCGAGAAAAATTGGCTCTCAAATATTTGACTGAGATTAAAAATCCGCTTATCAAATTGCCTAAAGTCCGAGAGGGGGCGACATCCGCTTGGCATCTCTTTGTCGTTAGGGTGGAGGAGCGAGACGATTTCAAGAGGTACTTGGAGGAAAATACGATAGGAACCGTCATCCATTACCCGATCCCTCCCCATCTCTCAGAGGCGTATCAGTACTTAGGACACCGAGAGTCAGATTTTCCAATCACAGAAGAATACGCACGTACGAGCGTAAGTCTACCACTATATCAAGGGATGTCCGATGAGGAAATAAACTATGTAATTGGCAAAATAAATGCATACCAAAAGGTGTAAAAAAGGAAGAAGCGTCTATGAAAAAATTGTCGATTGTGATTCCTGTTTACTACAACGAAGAGAACCTTTTGCCTCTCTACGAAGATCTCAAAAAAGAGGTTTTTCAGAAGCTAGAAAAATTAAATTATGATTATGAATTGATTCTCGTAGATGATGGCTCTGAAGACAACTCCTTCGGTGTCATGGAAGGGCTGAGAGAAAAAGATAGTAAGATAATCAACTTAAGACTCTCTAGAAACTTTGGTTCTCACGCCGCTATCTTAGCTGGTCTATCAGTGGCGAAAGGCGACTGCGTTGCCACCAAAGCAGCGGACCTGCAAGAGCCTTCACTCTTGATACTCGATATGTTAGAGGAGTTTGAAAAGGGATTTAATGTCGTCTTGGCGGTAAGGGAGGGGAGAAAAGAGGGAATCCTACAGAGAGGGTTTGCTGAATTTTATTATACTCTGATGAGAAAATTTGCCCTCAAAAATATGCCCAAGGGTGGTTTTGACTGTTTCTTAATCGCCGCAAAAGTCGTTCATGTTTTAAACGCGATGGAAGAGAAAAATACGACAATCATGGGGCAGATCCTCTGGTCTGGATTTAGAACAAAAGAGGTTTTTTATACGAGACAAGAGAGAGAGATTGGAGAGTCAAAGTGGACACTCTCTAAAAAAATTAAGCTGGTGGTCGACTCTCTTTTGAGCTTTTCCTACTTCCCTTTGAGGCTTATCTCTGCGACAGGGTTCTCCTTTTTTATAATCTCGATAGTATGGACGATCGTGATTCTGGTGAGTAAGATAACAGGAAATATCGCTATCGGCGGCTTCACCACTCTCGCCATTATATTACTCGCTGGTTTTGGGCTAGTCATGTTATCGCTGGGAATTTTAGGAGAGTATATGTGGCGAATGTTTGATGCGACACGAAAAAGACCCGTCTTCATTATAGAGGTCTTGAACGAAAAAATAAAACAAAAAGATTAGCCTAGAGGGAGAAGCCGTGTTCAAAGACTTAAAAAGTAATCACTTAAAACTTGAATTGGTCACAGAAGACGATGCCAAATTTATTTTAGAATTGAGAAA
>CAZATZ010000280.1:0-2387 GCA_964488175.1 uncultured Spirochaetales bacterium | reverse complement strand
GAGAAATTCTATTCCCCCTCCTCTTAGATCTTGTCATATTAAGACTGAGAACTCGTACGACAATATTTTATTGCCTCTTCTTCTGAGGTTCTCAATTCGTTCTTTTCTTTTTTTCTCTTGTTTGAAGAAGGAGTGCGTTTTGTGGCGACAAAATATTTAACAGGTGAGGAGAAGAGAAGAGGGTCACGACTTTTCTATCTCTTTTCAGCCTTTGCTGGTGGTGGGTTTCTCTTAACAGGGCCTACGATAATTATCCTGATAGCTCTTACGCTCGAGGCGAATCAGTTAGTCATCGGGTACCTCGCCGCCGTGGTCAATCTATCCGGTATCTTTACCCTCTTTATCGGACCTCTTTTTGGGGGAAAGAATGCGATCAAGGTCGGATCCGTCGCCTGTCTCTTTCGAGCGCTCTCTCCGCTCCCTCTCTTCTACATCTGGTACGTCCCCTCAAGCCCTCTTGCTATCCCCCTTCTTCTCTTCTCTTACACCCTCTTCTCACTAGCTCGAATGGTCTCTTTGACGATGGAACAGACGATGTACTTCTATCTGACAAGCTCGATGACGAGGGGAAACATCATATTAAAAGGGTCAAACTTCTTTCAATTTCTCTTCTTGGGTGCGGCTATTCTTGGGTATTTGATTCTTAGAATCCCCGCGTATGAGACCTCTCTTACCGGTATCTTTCTCCTCTTAGGAGTCGGCATCTTTTTTAACTCTTGCGCCGTCTACCCGTACGCCAAGATTCCCTGTCGTGTCTACGTTGAGGGGCGGAAAAACTCCGAGTCCATTTTTAGTTTTTTCTCGTTTTTACAGATGAAGAGACAGCGACCGACCCTTATCGGCTACTTTCTCTCGATGGGGATTTTGGTTATTTGCGGATTTTTGACGGCGTATTACCGTGAAATCGCAAATTTTACGAACAGTGAAATTTTAATCTACATCATCATCTACTCTATTACGACTATCTTAGCTGGTCTCTTTTTAGGTCCTTTTCTCGATCGAGTCGGGAGTCGTCCCTTTATTTTTTTTAGCTCTCTTCTCTTTTTCATCTCGACGATCTTCTTTCTTCTCCAATCCCCCGAAAATAAGGGAAATATCCTCTTCTGGGGAGGTCTTTTAAATCTATCAGCGGCGATGTATAACCTCTCGATTAAACGACAAGCCCTTATCTTAACCCCCCACGGGCAGGACGCCTCGTTCAACTCTCTTCTGCTTTTTTTGACGAGTATTAGTGCTTTTATCGCTGGAATTGGGGGAGGATTTCTCGCGAATTTCTCCTCTTCTCTCGGGTGGGAAAATGTCTATCTTCTCCCCTTCGTACTGGGAGGGGTTTTTGCTGTTATCAGTATGATCGTTAATCAGTATAGCTACGAGCCGACTGCCTCGAGTATTTTGAATACGCTGAGCCTCTTTCTCTCGGTACCTAACATGCGCGCCTTCAATCAGATCACGGCGATTAATAGGACAAAAAAGGAGAAGAGACGGCGAGTTCTCCTCTACTCGATCGGGACGAATGTGAGTCCGATTGCGACTCAGGAGATGTTGCGATTTTTTGCGATGCCGATTAAAGCGGAGAAGAGTGATCTCTTGCAAACGTTCTTTCGGCACAATAAAATCTCTCTGATACAGAGTATTATCGATGAAGCGACGACGAAGGGATCTCTCTACCGAACCGACGCCATTTTTGCTCTGGGGGGCTACAAGTCGACGCCTCAAATCTTAGGTTGTCTCCAAACGATTTTCTTTCAAGATGAGGACTCTCTTATCGCCTCTGAGGCGGCGAAGTCGTTGGGTCGGCTACGAGATGCTACGCACTACGAGAGAGTTGCGGAGAGGGCTTTGGAGGTGAAGACTCTCACCGAGGAGATAAACTACTTGATCGCCCTCTCATACATGGATAGTGAGTATCTCTACCTAGAGAATCTTTTCCGATTTCAACTCGATTTAGATGAGAGGTACGACCAGACAATCATGACGGCTTATGCGGAGAGTTTAGATCTCTCTCCTAGTCTAAATTGGCTCTTTCAGCTAGAAAATCTAAGATCTGATGACGGATTTTGGATGCTCCTTGAGGAGAGTTTTGAGAGTGATGTTTTCGCTGAAAATGAACTTCTCCTCCAACACCACCTAGGTAAACAGAACTACTCCGACTTGGTGGATTGGTCAAAACTAGAGTGTGAAAAGCTCTCCCCCCAGCTGATTCAAAACGAGAGAGAGAGAAAGAGAGGAGTCTCTCTGCAGAGATCGATTCTCTCGTTTGATATCGGTGAGGATGAACTAAATGCGAGCCGTGTTCTGGGACTCTTCTACTTCACCTTTATTCTCATTCGAATGACTGAGAAATAAGAGGTCGGTTTGAGAGCTCTTGTGTCCGTCGTGTTAAATAC
>CAZATZ010000279.1:0-2397 GCA_964488175.1 uncultured Spirochaetales bacterium | reverse complement strand
TCGAATTCTGCAAATAACGAAGAATTTTTTTGACAAGATGAGAAGTTGAAAACAAAGTTCAGCAGAACTATATGAGTCTTTTTTGTTGCAATTAATTATACACTCTTGCTTGTTTATCTCTTTCAAGAGATCTCCACTTTTCCTGAATACCATCATTCACCAGTTCGCCCCCAGTCTTTTTTATACCTTAATTTTAAAGCCTTCTCTGACTTATAAATTCCACCACTCTTGCCTGTTTATGACTCCTTATTTATAATACAATCAAATCATACAAGACATTCAAGACAAAGGGAGTTATTCAAAATGCCAACAGAAAAATTAGCCGACAACGTACGCATACTATCAGCCGCCATGGTTGAAAAAGCAAAATCAGGCCACCCCGGAGGAGCCATGGGCGGAGCCGATTTCGTCTCCGTTCTATTTACGAAGCACCTTCAATTTGATCCATCCAAATCCGATTGGAGAAACCGAGACCGCTTCTTTCTAGACCCAGGACATATGTCTCCGATGCTCTATAGCATCTTAGCCGCTTACAACTACTTCTCCTTGGATGAACTCCAACAATTTCGCCAGTGGGGCAGCCCGACTCACGGACACCCCGAACGCAATATCTCTCGTGGAATTGAGAATACCTCAGGGCCTCTGGGGCAGGGTCACACCATGGCTGTGGGGGCAGCGATTGCGGAAAAGTTCTTGCGAGAACGTTTCGGATCTTGGATGCAACACCGTATCTACGGTTTTATCAGTGACGGTGGTGTGCAGGAAGAGATCTCACAAGGCGCTGGTCGTATTGCGGGAACTCTTGGACTAGACAACCTCACCCTCTTCTTTGATTCTAACAACGTACAACTCTCCACGAAAACCGATGCGGTTACCAAGGAAGATACAGCGGCCAAGTACAGAGCGTGGGGTTGGGAAGTCTTTGAAATTGACGGCTGTGATCACGCCGCCATCGATGAAGCTCTCGTGAAATCCAAAGAGGTCAAAGGTAGACCGACTCTCATCATTGGTAGAACGATTATGGGTCGTGGTGCTGTCGATGCCCAAGGAAACTCTTTCGAAGGTCAGGTCTCGACCCACGGTCAACCGCTCTCTAAGAGCGGGGCGGACTTCCCCAAGACGATTGAGAATCTCGGCGGAGATAGTAGCAATCCCTTTCTCTTCTTTAGTGATGTCAGCCAATTTCTTAAAGAGAACATCTCCTCCAAACAAGGAGAGGTCGCAAAACGTCTCGAAGAGGAGAAGAGTTGGCGAAGTCAGAACGACTCTTTAGCGAAGGAGTGGGATCAATTCTTTTCAGCAGAACTTCCCCCCATCGATTACACCTCCTTTGATATCCCAGCCAATGCGGCTACGCGTAACAGCTCTGGTAGTATTTTGGCCAGTCTAGGCAGAGAGATACCAAACCTAGTCGTCTCTTCTGCCGATCTATCCAATAGCGACAAGACGGACAGCTTCTTAAAGACTACGACCGCTTTTAGCAGAGATGATTTTAGTGGACGATTCTTACAAGCTGGTGTCTCTGAACTCACGATGGCAGCCGTTATGTTGGGAATGGGTCTGCACGGCGGTATTATCCCCGCCTGTGGAACCTTCTTCGTCTTTTCGGACTACATGAAACCCGTCGTTCGACTCGCCGCCTTAATGGAGATTCAGCTCATCTTTATCTGGACTCATGACGCCTTTCGAGTCGGAGAAGATGGTCCGACACACCAGCCCGTAGAGCAAGAGGCTCAGATTCGCCTTATGGAGAAGCTACAGAATCATAACAAAAAAAATAGTATGCTTGTCCTACGCCCTGCCGACGGAAAAGAGTCCCTTGTAGCGTGGAAACTCGCCCTAGAAAACCGTAACATCCCAACTGGTTTGATTCTCTCCCGACAAGATGTCACCGACCTTCCCTCTCTAGAGAGCGACGACTATTTTAACGGGGTTCCCCGTGGTGCTTACGTCGTCAAAGAGTGCAAGAACCCAGCGATCATTTTTATCGCAAACGGTTCAGAGGTTTCGACTATGTGTGCAGGCATGAAACTCTTTGAGGAGAAAACTGGTAAGAGCGTAAGGGTGGTCTCTGTTATCTCAGAGGGTTTATTTAGAAATCAATCGGTAGAATACCAGCGAACACTTCTTCCTTTAGAGGTACCAAAACTGGGCTTAACCGCTGGTTTGAGTGTCACTCTAGAGGGTCTCGTCGGTGAAAACGGTAAGATCGTTGGCATGAACTCTTTCGGTTTTTCCGCCCCCGCTGATGTCTTGGATGAGAAACTCGGCTATACAGCAGAAAACGTCTGTCAGCAAGCCATAGATCTTCTTAGCTAAAATCTCGCCGTACATCATCGCACCGAGATACCTCTATCTCCTGAGAAGGGTAAAGTCATCGCCTTCTCAAGGGATGGG
>CAZATZ010000278.1:0-2404 GCA_964488175.1 uncultured Spirochaetales bacterium | reverse complement strand
GTCTTAAACAGATTTAAGAAACCCTTAAAAGATAGCTCTTCTGCTAGAATTGAACAGAGTGAGACGTTCCTTCCTGCGGTTAATATTTTTGCTAACTATCTTATGCGCATAGGGGAGTGGCAAGAGAGTTCATTGAGGAATCAATTAGCCAGAGACTCTTTTTATGCCGCTTATGGGATCAGCTCTCTGCCCTATGGAAAACTAGAACCGTGGTTGGGGGAGCTCTTTCGATTCAACGAGCTTGCTCTCGAAGAATACCAGCCACAACCAGATCGATTCTACTCTCTTATTCCTATCCCTTTTGGTTTTTTTATTCTAAATCAAGGGGTCTTTCTCCTGCTCTTTACGTTTTTTACTCTTATGTCCTTCATTGGTCTAGGACTGCATCTGCGTAAGTTTCTCTTCCAGCAAAAATTTATCTGGATCTACTTTCCAATAACTCTGGTACTTCTTTTCTCTTTCTATTTTTTCAGCTATATCTCGATACGGAGTTTTGCTCTCTTGAGTAGTGGAGCAACCCCCTTAATCTATTTTTTTTACTATATATCTCTTTTACTTCTGCTTCTTGAGCTTCTCTTCTTTGCTCTGGATGTTACACATATTCTCCCGAGAAATCCTCACTACTATAGCTATACCGCCCTCTTTTTTACCGTCATTCCTCTTCTGATTCTCCTTTTTTATGATGCCTCGCTCTCCCCCCCCTTCCTCGTCTCAGCTCTTCTGATTCTCTTTTTTACGACAACCAGAAGAACAGCGTTTCAGACGATAATCCTTTTTTTCTATTTTGGAATCTTTTTCTCCCTCTTTCTCTCCTCTCTTTTTTCTATCGAACAACTTTTTCTTCTCTTCACAAACTCGCCAGCGCTAAGTTCACTCCTTGTGAGTCTCTCTCTTTTTCCCTTTCTCCTTCTCTTTATTCGTCTTATTAAGTTAAGAGCCTTTTATCTAAAATACAGCAAAAAAAACTGGCTAAATTTATTTTTTCTTTTTTTCTCTCTAGCATTGTTTGCCTTTTCCCTGTACACTCTTTCATGGTAGATAGATTATTCTTAACCGAGCTATTTCTAAAATTTCGTTTAGGATAGCGATGCTTTTTGTTCGTCGAGTACTACCGAACGGATGTTTAACCGTTCTTATGATGAACGATTTGCGTTCTTTTCTTTTTTCAATGTCGATTGAGAGAGATAGGAATTAAAAAGTAAGAGTGTTTTTATTTTCCTCTATTTTCTGCTAGTGGATGCCGAACTTAGGAGAAAGGTCAAGTTTAGTTTAATTCGTCTTTTGTATTCAGGAGATAATCCGTATGGTTAAAAAAGTCCTCTTTTTTTCGTTTATAACGATGGTCCTTCCTTTTTTTGTTTTTGGACAAGAGGGAGCAGCAGCACCTGCACCAGCAGCACAGCCTCCCGCCGCTGGAGAAGAGAGTAACGCTCTCTCTCTTCTTATTATTAAGAGTTATGTTTCACAGAATACCCAACTCTCCAAGAAGCAGGCTTTAGTTCATGCAAGAAGTGTGGTCGAGAGTGGAAAGTTGACGGGGGCTGACAAGACAGAGTTGGCTCTCATCGTCATTGGGTTGGCGGGTGAGACCGTCTCCCATCGAACGATCGATTACACAAGAACTCCCAGCGATAATGAGTTATTTCGTGCAGAGGCTGCGGGCCTTTTAGGCGAGATTGGAGATCGGAGGAGTTTTGATGGTCTCGTCGATATTCTTCTTAGTGATATTTCAACAACGGTAGCCTCTGAGGCGGTTCTCGCTATATCGAAGTTGACGGGTATTGATGATAAGACGATGATTGCAGCGATTGTTCGGATTGTTAGATATAATCGTTCTGTTCGCCTTGACTCAACTTTCTGTCAAGGGGCGTTGGCAGCACTTGAAAATATTGCCGATGTTGATACGGAACTCCTTAATGATGAGTCCATTATCTATGAATTAACCTACATGACTTTTCCTGAGAGTGGTTATATTTTGGATGTCCGTCAGCGAGCCATGAGACTCTTAGATCGTCTTATTCAAGCGTAGGTTTGTACAAGTAGGAGTGTTATAAATCTCCTCTTTTATCCAGATAAAAATATCCTCTTAGATCATTCTCTGAGATTTTAGACAAGTTGCAGGTTACATGCGACTTGTCTAAAATCTCAATTTTGCGTTGTAGTACTTTGGAGCTTGTTTCAAACCAGCTTTAAAACAGAGTGTGGAGTTCTTGTTAAGTCTTTTTCGATTAATGACATCTCACTATTCAGATCAACGCAAATTCTCACCATCGCTCCCAGCCGATTTTCCACTTTTAACCCCCCTCTTTTTTGGGGAGGGATTACACAGTACCCTTTATCTCTTCTGCATCGTCTCTTCTTCGAGGGCCCCCGCCAGTCTCCCCGCCCGATAGGCGGTCGACCA
>CAZATZ010000277.1:0-2411 GCA_964488175.1 uncultured Spirochaetales bacterium | reverse complement strand
CCCTCCCCCCTGAGAACTCTTAAGACCACCTCTAAGAAATAAACGGCTTACCCATTAAACATCAGAGTTTCACAATAGTATCATAAAAAGACGATTTCAGAAAATAACGAAGAGATTTTTTCGTCTTGGAGTTTAAAACGGAATTTCTCTGGGCTAAATGTGTATTTTAGAGTAGCCATAAAAATCATGGGATTGGCAAAAAAGATCGCGGGAGAAATGAAAAAGAGGACGAAAGAGGTAGCCTTAAAATTATCGCTCGATCTAGCTGGACTTGTCGGACTAGACTTATCAGGCTAGGGTTGTCGGACTACACTTGTCGGGCTAGACTTGCAACTCTCTCTTCATTATCATAGAAATAAGAGTAGAATACCCTCGTAAACTTTGGTGGATTTTGCTATATTCTATTGCGAAGAAGAGAAGATTTACCGTTCTTTTTTTCTCTCTGTCAGCAATTGATAAAAGGTTCGCTTGGAATTCGCTTGTTTTTTTCGATGACTTGAAACGACCTCTTCAAAGAGGTTATTCGGACGTTGGGAGGTGCATTTTTTGCATCAACAACCACCTCGTTTAAGGGATTTTCTTCCTATCCCTTCTCCCAATAAGACTCTAAAAAGGAAAATACCGATGAGAATAAAAAGAGTATCAAAAAAGTTACCAGCAAGGTTTTTTTTGATTTTCATCTTTTTTCTTGGCTCCCAACTACTCCTTGGACAAGAGACAGCTCGACAATTTTTTACCAAAGTAGTCGAAAAATACGACACACTTCCCAATTTTCAAGCCAATCTGACAATTCAGACGAGGAATTCAACTCTGAGAGGGGTGTTAGCTTTTACACAGCCAAATCTCTTACAGATAAGATTTAGTAATCCCTCTGGTCAAGTCATCAATATTGCTGCTGGGAAAATTCAAGTCTACGTCCCCGGCTATTCAACGACTTTCACCCAAGATCTAAACTCAGACGACTCCAACGCGCTAATTCCTGGGAGGGATTCGATGACTACCCTCTTAAGCGATTACGAGGTGAGCTATCCAGCTTCTCCAAACTGGACGACCGCCGAGGGGATTTCGGGGAGGGTAAAGATACTCCATTTCTCTCGTCGCACGGCTAACGCTGGATTTAAGACGATTGTTCATACGATTGGAGAGAGCCTTCTCATCTATCGCATTAAGGCGGTCTCTATCTATAATGATACGTACACGATAACCTTTTCTAACATTGATACGACCTCATCTGTTCCAAAGAGAACCATTCTTGAGTATAGTGCCCCCCCGTCTGGTAACAGTACAAATGGATTTTATCCACAGAGCTAGATTGAACTCCTTCTATCTATCTTCTTAGAAGGTATCCCATATAATTTATGAAGATAATTTTTTTGAAACCCTTTAAGAGCGTCTAACTACGTCGAATCTTGAATAGATATTTTAGGATTTGAGAAAGAACGCTTTTAAAAAAGACCATCGAGTCGAGAGCGAGATATGAATAAGGTAGGAAATTTTTTTAAGACAGCTCGAGAAGAGCGTGGTTATACGATCGATTACATGGCGGATATAACGAAAATTTCGGTGGAAAACCTAGTCGCCATTGAAGACGAGGACTTTTCCGTCTTCCCTGCGGAATCTTATGTCCGTGGATTTCTTCGTTCTTACGCTGCGGCTTTAGAACTCGATACGGCACAAGCGATTCACCTCTTTGATCAGATGAAACTCTCACAGGTAGAGGTCCCCATGGAAGAGATATGGGGGAATGATGAGAGAAAGAGACAACGAACTCGATATATCATTATCGCAAGTATTATCGCTTTTTTCCTTTTGGGAGTTGGGATTCTGTTCTCCCAGCGTACGAAGATCTCAGAGGCTATCGCACAAAAAAAATACTTAGAGGCACAACAATCTCTTGAATTCACCTACTCGGTGGGAGACTCGCCCCTCTTAGTCTCTAAGAATTCTAAGGGAGAGATTAAAATCGATACCTCAGAGATCGATATCGCTCAAATCAATTTTGACTTTAATGAAGAGGTCGCCCTCTTTGATCTCTTTACTCCCGAAGGATTATCTATCAACTCTCTCTCGGTGAAACAGAATGAAACGGTTCGCGAGGAGCTCTTTTTGGGTAACGTTCGTTACCTCTTAACGCTCACCTCCCTCTCGTCTCAACAGGTAAACCTCTCAATCACCACGATCCAGTTGAGTACCTTAGGCGAGGTTATTTCCACGACAGAGATTTTAAATGAGACGGTAGAGGCTCCCTATGTCGCTCTTTTGACCGCCACCGCAGCGAACCAATTTTTCCGATATCAAATCTCAGAAGAGGGAGAGATACTGAGCCACACATTGAAGAAAGGGGAGACTCTCTCTCTAACTGTTGGGGACTCTCTGACTCTCTGGGTTTCAAAAAAGAGGAGCCTCTTGTT
>CAZATZ010000276.1:0-2421 GCA_964488175.1 uncultured Spirochaetales bacterium | reverse complement strand
CAGCTCGGGGGTGGTGGGTGGCTAGGACGGGAAGACCACGATAGTGGTAGACTCGATTGACGGGCTGATGGATTATCTGCGAATCCTTGAGGAGAAACCCAGTACTCGGCTCTCCCAAGAGGAGGATAATCCGCGGGGAGAGACGTTGTAACTGGTAGTCAAAAAAGAGACGGCAGATCCCCTGTTCATCCAAGTATTCCCCCCCGTCCTCGGCGGTAAAGCAGTTGACCGCTAAGGTCGTGTATGTATCTCTTAGATAGAGCTTATCGATGGCGGTAAGCCATTTTTGAATATACGCTTTCTCCTCTTCGTCAAAAAGAATATTCGGTCTCTCTTTTGTCGTATGGGTTAAAATGATAATCTCCGGATTCTTATCATTCCCCTCCCCTAGCGAGGGGATGAGAACCCCTTCACTGCCGGTACACCGTCGACAAACCATCGCCTTTTCCCGTATCTCGTTCATCGTCAACGTAGGAAGAGAGGGAGTAGGAAGAGTACTGGCAAGAGTACTGGCAAGAGGAGCGGAAAAAGGAGTTGACGAACTCACCGCCATTTTCGAAGGGTCTCTCTTTTCTGGCGTTGCCAGTGTTTCAACAATCGAGACCGGAGGAGGCGGAGGGAGAGGTTTTTCTTGAAACGAGGGGATTTTTTTTCGCAGAAATTTTGTCTGATATTGGTAGGCGTCGGAGTAATCACTCAGTAGGTGATAGAGGTCTTCTCTTCCCTTTCGTGAGAGATCGGAGGTATCCTCTCTCTCCAAACTCTCAGGTAAACCCTCGGTGTGTGGCGTCATATAACAGCTCTCATTCGTATAAAACCTCGTGTAAAAAAAGTCCCTGCGGGGGGGCGGTCAAACCAGAAAAATTGCGATCTTGGGATCGAAGTCGATGAGCGAACTCTTGGGTCGGATTTGGTAGTTTACTCACATCCAGCAAGGTCCCAACAATCGAGCGCACCATTCTTCGAAGAAACCCATTTCCACTGATATGAAACGTGAGGAGATCTCCCTCTTGAGTCCAGTGGGCGCCACGCATCCGCCGCACATAACTCTCACCCTCCTTATCACTGCGTACGCTAAAGGTACGGAAGTTATGCTCTCCGACGAGGGAGGCGGAGAGGTCGTTCAACATCGGCAGATCAAGTCGTTGTCGAAGCCAGAGAGAGTAACCTCTCCGGTGAACATCCGCAACCTCAGAGTTCACGATATAGTAGCGATAGCTACGGAGTACGGCGTCAAATCGGGCGTGAAAATTATCGTCTACCTCTTCGCTACGTAAAACGTGAATATCTCGAGGTAAATTTCCATTGAGTGCTCGTGCGATATCCTGCGGGGTGATTCGCTCGGAGGGGGCGGTAAAATGGGCAACCTGACCTCGGGCATGAACGCCACTATCGGTTCGACCAGCCCCGTAGAGAGGGAGGGTCTCTTCTCGGTAAATCTTCTGCAAAACGCTCTCTATCTCTTGTTGAACGCTACGCCCTTTGGGCTGTCGTTGCCATCCGATAAACTCCGTCCCATCGTAGCTCAGTGTCAGTTTAATTCGCATATTTTAATTCGCACACTCTCATCTGCACAAAAAGCTACTTCGAAAAAAAGCCACCTTGAAAAAAAGCCTCTTCGAAAAAAATCTTTTGTATTTCTCGCTCATTATTTTCTGAAATCGAATTTTGAAAAGTACTCTCGAGTTAACCCAGCTGATCCTTCACCTTTTTTACCTCGTGATAGAGTTCTGAGGCTCGGTCTAAAATAATCCCTGGTTTTCCCTTGTTCGCTTTTCGCATATCGACGACCTTGGAGATCGTGATTAAGACTTTTTCCAAGACGGGCCCCTGTAGCTCTTTTTCTTTAGGAAGTCCGTATTTGTACGATAGGTAAGCGGAGAGATAGATGACACCGTCATACCCGTAATTTTTATCGATATCGGGACCAAAATGTTCAACGGCTTCAACGACATTCTTTCCGTTGCTCTCACTCTCGATAATTCGATTATAAAAGTAGGTTGCCTTATTGTAACAGAGGTAGGCTAAGTAGGCGAAACCATCCGTTTTCGTCTCCACTCGTAAATCTCTAAGAATCCACGCCATTCGCAGGGAACTCAGGGCGGATTTAAAGATGGGAGAGGTACTTTGTGGCATTTTTTCGTAGGAAAGAAGGGTGGCAAAGGCGGAGGCCGCTCCGTCTATGAGGGTTCGATTACGCCGAAAATCGACATCGGGGAACGCAGTCAAAATAGACTCTCGCCGTATGACCGATTGATCGGACAACGCTTTGTGCTCTTCTTCAGACAAATTGGTATTAAAGTCATTTGCGGTGGTGGAAAAGAAACAGTCGGGGCAGGTCGTAAAGGTGTAGATAAGGGGGTGAACGGTTCCAAATTGCTCGGTGGGGATAAACTTCCGGTGTAATTCTGCCGTGAGCAT
>CAZATZ010000275.1:0-2422 GCA_964488175.1 uncultured Spirochaetales bacterium | reverse complement strand
TACTACTTTTTATCACCGCTGTGAGCAGAGTTCTCTCTTGTGGCAAGAGAAGGAGTATCAATCTCTCTTTCACCTAGAAGTTTCCGTTCTTAAAATTTATATAAAAGGATTGTTACTCAAAGAGAAAGAGTTTGAACTCTTACGAGAGCTTGTCACAGAACTTCAAGAGATCTCGGTTCGATATAAGAAATATTTTGTTCGACCCTCTCTCTCCCATCTTTTTTATCAGATTAGCCATCTTTACTCAAAGCTGGGGGAAAAAGAGTCCTGCGATTTTTTCTGGAACAAGGCGTACGACGCCCTCAGGGCGGAGGCTCAAAACATCGACTCCGTCGTTCTTAGACAGAAATTTTTGTCTAAAAATTATTGGAATAGCTTGATCATCAAGAGAATTATGCCAAAATCATAATCCTCTTTCCGGACAGAGAAACGGAAAAACTACCCGCCTTGTGAACCTCCCCTTTTCTCTCACAGAATAGAATAGAAGGTACCTCTAAAAAATCGATTTCAGAAATAACGAGTTAGAACTGAAAGAGGGTTTTTCAGAGGCCCCCTAAAATTGAAAGGATCACATGACCCTCTCTCCAACCGTTGGAGCTCTCGCCCTCTACAAAAGGCAGCCCGTAATGGTCTGCTCCGTCAATCAAAAAATTACTATCCTCTTATCCACGGGTGAGAAGAAAGAGGTTCGCCCCAAAGATATCTTTCTCTTACACGCAGGCCCAATCAAGAGTTTAGCCGAGGTAAAACGGCTTGAGGTCTCAGATTTAGAGGAGGTTCTTCTTCTTCTAGAAGAGGAGGAGTCTCTTGATGCGAGTCTGTGTTGCGATCTTCTCTTTAACGAAGATAGCCCCAGCGCTCTCTTCTCTCTCCAGCAGATGTTGGAAGAGGAGGTCTATCTCAAAGGAAAATTAAACGACCTTCACGTAGTCTCCGCCGAAGAACGCAACGAGAGAGTTCTCGCTAAAGAGCAGGCAAAAAAACGTGAAGAACACTGGAAAGAATTTATCCAAGCGTTACAAAAAGGGAAGTGGCGAGAGGAAGATAGACACCTCTTCTCGGAGTTAGAACAGTTTGTTGCGGGCAAGAGCCGACGCTCAAAAATCTTAGACGCTCTCAATCAGAGACAACTCCCAGAGGTCGGCTACAAGTTACTCCTCAAGTGTGCCATCTGGGACAAGACCGTTAACCCGTACCTCGTTGGAAACGAACTCAATTCAGAGCCAGAAAAGATTGACGGGTTAGCCCTTCCAGAGGAGACCCGAGTCGATCTCACCCATCTCAAAAGTTACGCCATCGATGACCCCCAAACGACCGACCCCGACGACGCGCTGGCTCTCGAAGGCGAGAAAATCTGGATCCATATCGCCGACGTCGCCGCTATTGCGACTCCCAATTCGCCGTTGGATAAATTGGCTCAAAAACGGATCAGCTCTATCTACCTACCCGAAAAGACGATCCATATGCTTCCACGGGAGGTCGTCTCTCTCCTAGGTCTTGGACTTAACGAGACCTCTCCCGCCCTCTCTTTCGGTGTTACGATTAACGATGACGGGGCGATTAAGAGCGTCGAAGTTCTCAAGAGTTGGGTGAAGGTAACTCGTCTTAATTACGTCGACCTCTGCCGTGACTTTGATCAATACCCCGATCTCGACTCTCTCTATAAAATCACTCGGCGGTTTTGTGAATTTCGTAAAAACAACGGATCAAAGACGATTCAGATGCCCGATTATAGGACAAAGGTAGAGGAGGGGGTTGTTCAAATTACCCCTATCGAGGAGCTTTTTACCAGAGATTTAGTCGCAGAGACGATGTTGATCGCAGGGTGTGCCGTCGCCTTTTTTGCCAAAGAGAATCATATCCCGATTCCGTACGTGACACAGCCCGTCCCCCAAATCCCCTTCGAAATCAAAGATACGCTCTCGAGTCAGTACGCGGCGAGATACTACTTTAAGCGGAGTCAAATGTCTCTTATGCGCGCCTCTCACGGTGGCTTGGGACTCCCCTTTTATACTCGGGTAACGAGTCCGTTGCGACGCTACTGCGATCTTGTCGTGATGCAACAACTCCGCCTCTTTCTCGCGGGAGAACCCCTCTTTTCTCAAGACGAGCTGGTCACAAAGATGGGACTCTACGACGCCTTTATCGGTGAAATCATTCGCCTTCAGAGGCGTTCCGAGAAGCACTGGAAATTCGTCTACCTGCTGCAGCAAAAAGAACCGTTTCGCAGTGAAGGAACTCTTATCAGTTACGACGAGGGGAAGGGGTGTACCTTCTTTTTAGACGAGATAGGACTGGAACTCTCCCTCCCGTACCACAAGGGTCTCACCCTCGATAATCGATACCTTTTAGAGTTACAAGAGATACAGCTAGAAAACCAAGAGATCTTCTTCTCGCTAGCCGACGAAGAGACCCCCTAAAG
>CAZATZ010000274.1:0-2426 GCA_964488175.1 uncultured Spirochaetales bacterium | reverse complement strand
CCGAATAAGTTGGATATTGGTCTTGGTATCGCAACGATTTTCTTAGTATTAGAGGCGACGAGACGTACCATGGGGTGGGCTCTGGTGATCGTGGCTCTTGTCGCTCTACTTTACGCTTTTTTAGGACACTTGATTCCTGGGATTATGGGGCATAGACCCTATTCTATCTCTCGTATCGTCGGTCATATGTTTATGACAGGGGAGGGGATTTACGGTGTTTCTATCTATGTCACAGCTACGTTTGTCTTTATGTTTATACTCTTGGGTTCTATCTTATCAACCACAGGAGCGTCTCAAATCTTTATAGACTTAGCCTTTTCTCTCACAGGAAAATATAGAGGCGGCCCTGCCAAAGCGGCGATTGTGGCGAGTGGATTAATGGGAACTATTTCGGGGAGTGCCTTGGCAAATGTAGGAGGCACGGGAACTTTTACGATTCCTTTAATGAAACGTGTCGGGTACAAGCCCTCTTTTGCGGGCGGAGTCGAAGCGGCGGCTTCGACAGGGGGACAACTTATGCCTCCTATCATGGGAGCTGCTGCGTTTATTATGGCAGAATTTATCGGTATTTCCTATCAAAAATTGATCATACACGCTTTAATTCCAGCAATTATGTATTACATTGCTATCTTTCTCATGGTTGATTTTCAAGCCGCTAAGATTGGACTTAAGGGACTGGAGAAAGACGAGATTCCACAGTTTTGGCCTCTTGTCAAAAAAGGTGGGTTTCTTTTATGTATCCCTTTAAGTATTTTTGTCATGTTATTCATCGGTTATTCCGCCATCAAAGCCTCTCTTATTGCGGTTTTAGCAGCCATCTTAGTTAGTTATTTAACCCCTCAGACGAGACTCACAGTCAAACAACTTTTTCTAGCTTTGGCAAATGGGGCTAAAAGCTCTTTGAGTGTTATTGCTGCGTGTGCGGTGGCTGGCTTAATTGTAGGAACTGTTACCTTGACGGGGATCGGTCTTAAATTCGCCGATTTGATTTTACAAATTTCTGTTAATAATGTGTATCTAGCTCTTATTTTTACGATGGTGGCGTGTATTTTTTTAAGTATGGGAATGCCAACCACGGCTCTTTATATTATTTTGGCCTCTGTGATCGCTCCCGCCTTGGTGACACTCGGTATCCCAGTTGTCGCAGCCCATCTCTTTATTTTTTACTACGGTTGTATGGCGACGGTTACACCCCCTGTTGCCCTCTCTTCTTATTTAGCTGCGAGTATAGCGAAAGCGGATCCGACTGAAACTGCATTAAAGGGACTCAAACTAACTCTATCGGCTTTTATTTTACCCTTTGTTTTTGCACTTTCCCCTGAGTTTATTCTTGTCGATACCACTATTTTTATCGCTATTAAAATCTGGATCACAGCTATCATAGGTATTTTTCTAATGGCGAGTTCTTTGGAGGGGTATTTTTTAGGTGATATAAAAAAAGTAGAGCAGTGGATCCTTTTTGCCTGTGCGATGGCTCTCATTGTACCAGAAATTATCTCAGATGTACTAGGTATTGTTTTCCCGCTGTTTATCTTATTGATACGTTTTATCCGTTTAAAAAAAGAGGCTAAATGATGAAAAAAGTAGCTGTTTTAGGTGCTGGAAATGGTGGTGTGGCGATGGCTGCCCATATAACTTTAATGGGGGCAAAAGTCAATCTCTACGATAAATTCCCCCAAGCGTTAAAGGAAATCCAGTTAGAGGGTGGTATCCATCTGCAAGAGGGAGAAACTGTACGCTTTGCTAAATTGGAGTTAGTGACAACTGAGTTAAAAGAGGCCTTGTCTGGCTGCTCTCTGATCATGATTGTGGCACCAGCTTTCGCACACGCTGAACTCGCTCACGCTTGTAAGCCCCATTTAGAAGAGGGGACTACCATTGTTTTAAACCCTGGAAGAACGGGGGGAGCTTTGGAGTTTTACCAAATAGTCAAAGAGCGAGTAAAAGTAAATGTCGCAGAGGCTCAAACTCTGATCTACGCTTGCCGGAGAGATCAGAAAACAGGCGTAACTATCTTTGGAACTAAAAAGAAAGTAAGCCTTGCGACAATTCCACAAAAAAATAGTGACGAAGTTCTAAATCAGATAAATGAATACTATCCCCAATTCCAAAAAGCAAAGAATGTCTTAGAGACGAGTCTGTTGAATATAGGTGCGATCTTTCATCCCGTACCTACCTTATTAAATATGGCTAGAATTGAGGCAAAAGAGGAGTATCAACACTACATTGACGGTATCTCCCCTGCTGTGGCGATTATTTTACAGACCATTGATGATGAACGTGTTCAAATAGCCAAGGCGATGGGAGTTGAGACGATAACAACGTGTCAGTGGTTAAATGAGGTGTACGATATTAAAGAGGGTTCTCTTTACCAGATGATACAAGATAACCACGTGTATCATGGTATTTCAGCCCCAAAAACTTTG
>CAZATZ010000273.1:0-2443 GCA_964488175.1 uncultured Spirochaetales bacterium | reverse complement strand
TCTTGGCGATGAACGCGGCGATTGAGGCGGCTCACGCTGGTGAGGCTGGTCGAGGATTTGCGGTGGTGGCGAGTGAGATTCGCACGTTAGCGGAGTCGACGAGTAGTAACTCGACTCTGATCACTCAGAGTGTCAATAATATCACCGATTCGGTCAAAAAAGCGACGGAGCAGTCGCAGGAGACGAGCGAGTCGATTGCGACGGTCTCACTCGAGATGGAGAGTCTACAGAGGGCGATGGGTGAGATTATCAACTCGATTACCGAGGTCTCTAACGGGACGGATCAGATCACTGAGTCGTTGGCGGTACTGGTTTCAACCTCTGAAAAATCCAAAGGTCTTGCGCAGAAGATTGGAACCCTTTCGGGGCAGAGTCTAAAGTCTATGGATCATATCTCGCAAGGGATTGGGACTCTCTCGAGTGGAATGAAAGAGATGGGGGGTTCGGCGAGTGAGATTGTTCGAGCTGTCACCAATATCAACCAACTCACTCAAGAGAATACAAAGAACGTCGGCGAGATGTTGAGCGAGGTAGAGAAGTTCAAGACGCGTGAGTAGGTGGACAGAGAGAGATCTCTTTTGAAATCTACCTAAAAAAATTGACCCAAAGTCCAAAATCCAAAATCCAAGTCCAAAGTTCGAGTGCAAAAAGGGAAGGGAAGAGAAGATGTTTTATACCAATTTAAAAAGCCTTTACTCCAAATTTTTTACGCTGATGATCCCTCTGACGATCTTGGTTGGTCTCTTGGTTGTCTGGGGTTCTCTCTTTAAACTGCAAGAGTACGTGGTACATTCGACTGAGAAAGAGTTGGAAGATTACAACGGAGTCGTCTCAGAGAGGATTTCAACGAAGATGAAAGTCTATGAGGCGTCGCTGATCGCTCTCTCAAATACGGTGAGAGAGACGCGTTCCTTTGCTCTGAGAAAGGGGATTCCTTTTAGTGATAAGGTGCTGGGTGAGGAGTTGCAGATCTTTCTTCAAGGAGAGCCTAGTATCGAAAATCTCTACGTCCGTCTCCTCCGTGATCCCAATTTTCCTGCGGATAAAAATATTCACCTCTCCCTCTCTCGTGAAAAATTTCCTGTGGAGAGGGGAGATAGACCTAACCTCAATTTTTATCCGTCAAAGTCGGATGACGTTATCAAAGACTCTATTTTTCAAGAGTTGTTTCAAAAAAGTGAGCGGGGAGCTGGGAATATCATCTCGGCTCGCAACGTCTTTACTGCGAGTGATGGTCGGATGTTTGTCGGGGTCGACTATCCCTTTTACGACTCCACGGGCGAGATTCTTCTCGGGTATTTTGAGGCGAGTTTTAATCTTAAATCTCTCTCCCAAGAGATAACCGAGTACCACCATAGCCGGTTTGAGACGGGGGAGATTCTCGTCGTCGATTCGAGCGGGGGGATTGTCTCGGGCGATACCTCTCTCTACGGTGAGGAGGTGCTAGGAGGTTCGGCAACTGCGATCAAGACTCTCTCTGACGAGACGAAAGAGCGTATTCTGGGGAGTGAGGGTGGGTTTATTCGCTCGGTCTCTCCAGAGACGAGAAATTCGTTCTTTGTCAATTTGATCGGGGGAAATCTGATCGGTTATGTAGAGAAGTATGATTTTTTAGGAAGTGGCGACATTTGGTCTGTCTACACCGTTGTCAGACGAAAGGAAGTCCGCGGAGAGGCTGACAGCGTCACAACGATCATCGTTGCGGTGACGCTGGGTGGTACGCTTGTTGTCATGATTTTGATCAGCCTCTTTCTACGCTCTCTCGTGATCCCTCTGAAAAAGGGTTCTACTTTCTCCAAAACTCTAGCGAAGGGAGAGGGAGATCTGACTCAGTCAATCACCATCAATCGACAAGATGAAGTGGGGCTGTTGGCGAATAACTTCAGTGATTTTATTAACAAACTCCATGAGATTATCTCGAACGTCAAAGAGGTTGTCCAAAAGACCAGCCACAACGGTCGTGATCTTAGTAGTAACGTCTCGCAGATATCGGGGGCGATCGAGGAGATGGCGGCGACGATTGAGACTCTTTTGACACTGGTACAGAGTATAAAGCAAGATGTACTCGAGGGCGCGGGCGGTGGTCGGATAATGTCGGAGTCGGTGGAGTCGATGAAAGAGCAACTCACCGACGAGGCGAGCGCGGTAACCGAGTCATCGGCTGCGGTCGAAGAGATGGTGGCGACGATAAATAATATCGCCAACCTAGCGAAGCAGCGATCTGAGATGATGTCCCAGTTGACGGCGGTCTCCCAAGAGGGAGAGGAGAAGATGCGGTTAACGGTCTCTGAGATAGAGTCGATCAATAAGGGGATCGGGTCGATTCAAGAGATGACGGGGGTCATTCAGGGGATCGCCGATAAGATCAACCTCTTGGCGATGAACGCTGCGATTGAGGCGGCTCACGCTGGTGAGGCTGGTCGAGGGTTTGCGGTGGTGGCGA
>CAZATZ010000272.1:0-2454 GCA_964488175.1 uncultured Spirochaetales bacterium | reverse complement strand
TAAAGATCGCTTGTTCTTCTTTAAAATTGGTATTCAATTCTCCTTTCGTATTCTTAATTTCTTTACTGATCAGAGGAAGGTGGTCATAAAAATCGCTGGTGCTAATATTTAACCACTGGTTCTTTTTCGTCGGCTTAATATTTTCAAAAGAAATCGCCTCAAAATCATTCTGCTGTCTCAGCCACTGTAACTTCTCATCCTTGGTCGCCAGAGCATCAAAGGTCACATAATGAATCTTACAATCCTTTTTCTTTTCATGCCCTTCTTTTAATAAAAAACAAATACTTACGCCCGTCTGTATCGCAAAAACATTGTGTTTTGGTCCCGATAATTTAGGGTTTTTACGCACATCACCGTGCAAATCGATAAAATAAGCGTGGTCAAATTCTTCTTGTACGCAGGCACGGAAACCGTCGTCTTGCTTACTCTCCAGATAGGCGTTATTGGTGATAAAAGCGATGATGCCATTGTCTTGAATTCTGTCGCTCGCCCAGCGGATAAACCGCTTGTACATATCGTATTGCTTCTGTAACGCTTGTGCCGTACTTTTTTTGACGTAGCTCTCTTTTATGCGAGCATCAACAGCCTTGTAAACCTTGTTTTTATTATTATCGTTCTCACTCTGTTGGTTAGCGTTGTAGGGAGGGTTTCCTATCACGATACTAATCTTTTTTTCATTCTGCTTTTTGACTCTCTCTAGGTTGTCATCATTAAAAGTACTAAGATTAAAGAGAAGAGCTTCATCGCTTAAAGCATCATTTTCTAGGGTATCGACCAGACAGAGATTCTCATACTCATAAAACGTCCCCAGCCGGTTTTGTAAAGTGTTTTCTATATTGAGATTGGAGATATAATAGGGCAAAAAATCTATCTCATTGGCGTGTATTTCATTCTGATACTTGGAGAGAAGTTGGGCTTTTTGTCGCTCAGAACGAGCCGGCATTTGATTTAAAATCTCAGTAATAAAAACGCCCGTCCCCGTACACGGATCGAGTATCTCTACCCCCGTATCACAGAGCGATTTATCAAAGTGACTCCCCAAAATTTGATCGACACTCGAGACCATAAATTGAACGATGTCCATAGGGGTATAGACGATACCGTGAGTGTCGGCTTTCTTGGGATTGTAGACGTTGTAAAAGGTCTCATAAGTCACCTTCAAAAAGTCCTGTTTCTGGGAGTAACTCAAAATCTTAGAGTACTGATTGATCGCACTATAATAACCGTGTAAATCGGTGAGCAAGTTGCTCTTGTCGGCTCGCTCAAGAAAGAGAATCTGCTCAAGTTCATTAAGACTCTTCGCAATCGGATTGTAGTTGTGAAGATCCTTATTATCCAAAATAGAGGAGAAAATATCCTCAGATAAAATATGTTGCACGAGAATCTCTATCGAATCATCTTCAGAAAAATGGGGATTGATCGTCTTTTTAAAGAGAGTAATAAACCCATCCAATTTCTCTCGGTACTCGAGGGAGGTCGTCATCTTCCCCGTGATCAACGCCTTGATCTTCGAAGTGAGGGGCAAGATATTCTCTTTGAAAATACCGAGGTTGTTCTCATAGTCAACAATCTCTTTTGTCTTAAAAGATAAAAACTTTTTTAGAACACGCTCTAACTCTTTGTCTTCATTGATATCGATATCTTCGACGCACTCTTTATGCTGGTATAAAACAACCCGATCCATATTCTCAAAAAGAATATTTTGAGAGTCATAACCACGGTCGTGAATCTTTTTATCTATCTCTTCGTAGAGATTATCTTTGCGGTCTTTATCTTCGACCAGCCCGATAATTAACCCATCTTTTGTCTTGATCGTCCCATCGGGAATCGTCGTCTTAGAGGTCTCTTCGCTCGTGCTACGGAGTTCAAAAACCATCACGTAATTATCAGGCAAAAAAGATTTGACTAAATCGTGGAAGAGCGGACGCAAATTCATCTCATTGGTGTGTCCTAAACTCTCCTGTTCCTCTACCTTTAGGTAAAATTGTTGAATATGTGTACTCACCTTTTCGCTCTCCTTTTTCCTCCCTCTCAGAGTAGCACAGGAAATTCATTCGGTCTACCCAAACGGTAAACTCTCCGCCCATTATTGATGAATTGACTAATTGATGAATTGATGAGAGGCATCTCTAAAAAGTCGGTTTCAGAAAATAGGCGAACAAAGAGAAGTCATTCTCTCTTTTGTTGTGAGGAGTTCCACGCAGGAGAAAGAATAGGATTTGTAGGTTTAAAGTAAATATTACTTCCACTTATTTATTGATATAACTTAAATATTATTCTAATGCCAAAATAATGACACTTTATATCGTTTAGATCTTGATTTCATGGTAAGTAGCCATTAAAGTAATGCCAGTTTAAAAACGATTTGACGGATGTACTACAAGAGAAATGCGAACCCGAGGAGGCGATCATTTCCCTAGGAAACAACCTCTCGCTTATGCCTACTTTTGCATT
>CAZATZ010000271.1:0-2462 GCA_964488175.1 uncultured Spirochaetales bacterium | reverse complement strand
GCTTGACGAATTTTCTATCTGATCATTTTTCTTAACACCGCATACCCCTGAGTAATCTTAAAAGAAAAAGCAGCCGAATAGAGGTTCTGAACAGCAATGTTATTACCAGAAATCGTCGTTGAATAAGACGTCCCCTCTCTTTTTTTAGCCTCAAGAAGAGGAAAAAGAATGATTGAGTGAGAAAGACCTAAACCTTGGTGCGATTTAAAAATAGCATGGAGAAGACATTGAAAAGCGTTTGTTTCCCTCTCTTTTAGAGTAAAAAATCCAATATTTACTCCCTTTTCCTCTAAGAGAAAAATAGAATCTTCATCGGAAAGGAAAAGATCCCTCAGCCAATTCGCATATCTCTTAGACGAAACAGCACTCCCCCACAAGGGATCTAAGGCGTAGCGATCCGTCTCAAAAAGACCCTCTTCAACTGGTGTTAAAATCGACTGAAACTCTTTCTCATCGGTGACTTCATGGTAATCAAGGGAGTGAAGTGTTTTCTCCAAAGAGGAAGGCAAAAGAGGAAGAACGTTTATTCTTTTTTTCAGTGAAAAGAGGGTTTCCAGATATCGAAATCCGTCATTTTCCAATTCGTGGAGAAGTTTTATCTCTTCAACAGGAACTTTGGCGACCAAGTATTCGAAGTCGCGGAGTTTCTCGTTTTGAAGATCAGCCCACCGCTCGCCCTTTTCGAAGACGAGTTCCGCCGTCTTTACTCCTAAATTACGATACTCCCAATGGGCGTGAATTATCTTCATCTCTTCTTTACTTTCCTTACAGACTATACCCACCATCAACGACAAGGTTTGTTCCAGTTACCCATTTGGCGGCATCAGAGAGTAGATAGAGGCACGCATTTGCTACATCGTTTACCTCTCCCAGCCCCATCGGGTGTTCTCTTTCTATCATCTCTCTATTCTCTGGTGGAAGTTTAGAAAAAAAATCATCTACCAACGGAGTCAAAATAGTTGCTGGAGAGACGCAATTCACTCGTATATTTTTCGAAACAAGCTCCAACGCCAAGGACTTCACCCCATGGATAAGAGCGGCCTTTGAAGCGTTATAAGAGAGTGCTCCTTTCTTCGCTACGAAACCAGCAACAGAGGCGATACCAATGAAACTAGTCTGTCCTTCACACAGATATTTCTTTTTGCTGAGGATCCGCACCAGTTCAAAAAAAGAGAAGGTATTCGTCTCAAACACCTCTTTTAATCTATCGACCTTGAGAACATTTAAAGGGGTGGTGCCATCAATTCCCGCCGAGTGTATCAATCCAGATATCTTACCGTATTTGTGAACAATCTCTGAAACAACCGTCTCGTATTCATCAAAATTTCTTAGATCCATCGCAAAAGAGCAGCTCTCTACCCCTCGGATTCTTCGCTGAACCTCAGCCAACCTCTCTATATTTCTAGCAATCAAAAAGACGTTTGCGCCCCTCTTGCTACACAAGACGGCACACTCCTCTCCAATACCGGAAGAGGCACCCGTAACAATAATATTTTTTCCGTCTAATCGAAAAGGATCATCCATCGTATTCCACCAAATGAAAGAGTTCACACTCCTTTAGAGTCGTCAAACAAGACCCCCACGAGAGTCCGATGCCAAACGCAGAGAAAACAACATCTCCTCTTGTTGGATTCAGTACCATTGTGAGAGGGATCGAGGAGCCACTGGTGTTACCGTACATTCCCACGCTGATGGGAACTTTTTCTTTCAAAAGTTTTAATTTTTTGCGAAAGGTATTTACCATAAATTCGTTCGCTTGGTGGAAGTAAAAGAGATCAAAATCACTCGTCTTTTTATTCACCGATTTCAGAACTTTTTCGATATCACGACACGCCTCGCGTATGGTGAAATTAAAGACCTCTCCTCCATCCATCACGAGTCTTCCCCTTTCTGCGTCGAAACTTCCTTCGACGCTCTCCTTGTCTAGCAAAGTCTCTCTGTAGATTGGGTGATTTTTACCTGCCGATACATACAGAGCATCTTTTCCACTGCCGTCAGTGCCTAATGAAAAACTAGTCGAGTTCTCATCGCTTGTCTTCTCTAAGAGCGTCGCTGATCCCGCATCTCCAAAGAGAAAGGCCGTCGCAATATCCTCCTCGGAGATAATTCTTGTCACGGTATCTCCGACCAACAATAAAACTCTATTAATACCAACGTTTTGAAGATACGAGAAGGCGGTAGAGAGTCCATAAACGTAGGCAGAACACCCTAAAGTTATATCAAAAGCCAAGATGTCTTTAGAGAGTTTTAACCTATCTTGTAACAAGCACGCCGTCGAAGGGGCGAGCAAGTCGGGTGTCTGTGTGACAAACAACAAGGCATCGATGGAATTTCTATCTATATCTAAACGGGTTATTAACTCTTCTGCTGCTCGTTGACATAGATCTGAGGCGTAGACCCCCTCTTTGACGACTCGACGACTACGAATCCCTATCACGTCCAATGTCTGCTGTAATCTTTTC
>CAZATZ010000270.1:0-2481 GCA_964488175.1 uncultured Spirochaetales bacterium | reverse complement strand
CTAAAACAATCGTCGCATCGTGATTTTTTAACTCCTTCACCTGTGCGATGAGGGGGGCTTTTTCCATAGGATGGAGGGAAGAGCTGAGCTCATCAAAAAGATAGAGTACGTGGTGAATCTTAGAGATGAGGATATTTGAGAGGAGGAGTCGTTGGAACTCTCCACCTGAAAGGCTGTTTACACTCCTAGAGAGGGAGAGATATCCCAGCTTATTTTTTACACATTTTTCTACAAAAGAGAGAAGAATTCCGCCTCTAGATGATACGTTTGAATTTAGACCATCCCTTTGCAAGAGCTCGAAGAGTCCATCCAAGGAGAGCCTTAAAATTTTATTAGCACCTACTTCTTGATATTTATACTGATCGTAGCTTTGTGTAATACGACCGCCCTTACAGTCGTGACAGACTCCTTTTCTTATGTAGTTCTCAATCTTTTTCTCGGAGCTAGGACTTCCCTCTTGTATCAGATCCTCGATTTCAGCAAGTGGTCCAATATAGGATAATTTTCTATTTTTATATCGAATAGTGCCTTTTTGTCTCTGCTTATATTTGATGGAATAGCGAGACTCTTCTCGACTGTAAAGAACTAGTTTTTGCTCTCTTTCAGCTAGGTCATTGAGAGAGCGATTTATATCAATTTTATGTGCGGCACAAAATGCTTCTAATAGGGGAGCGTAGTGATCTGAGAGAAAAGAATTCCACGTTTTAAATGGGCCCTCTAGCAGAGGGGTGTCGTAAGAGATAATAGAGGTGATATCTGGCTGCTTTGTGTATCCCAGTCCCAGACAATTTTGACAGTAATTGGCGGGATTATTTATTTTAAAGAGAGAGGGAAGAGGGTGTGAGGCCTCTTTTTGGTAGAGTTGCTGTAGCTCTGTATCGAGGTTGAAGTAGGAGAGAATGGTAGCCCGCTCCGTAATCTGAAGCTTTTTCTGCTTCAGCCCCATCGACATAAGAAGACCCTCATAGGAGGCTATCTTATAGACGTATGGCTCAACATTTCCGTCAATTCGATTACTCAGAAATCGACTAAGAGCGTATAACGAATGAAACGCCAACGAGGTCTTTCCCGAGCCACTCCGTCCGACAATCGCCGTCATCTTGTTATAAAGAAACTCGACATCTATCTCTTTAAGGTTATTGGTACTAACCCCTCTTAAAGAGATAGCACAAGGAGGGGCTGGGATTTCTTCAACTCTATTTCCCATAAAGATATGTTACCCTATTTTCTTAATTCTCTTTTATACAAAAGAATTGACTCAGTGATTTTGGAGAAGTTTTAGACAAGATTCTTTCTATTTTTTTGTTATAAATATTTTGTTCATCATAACTCTTTTGTTTATCGTCTTCTTTTCGTTTATAATAGAGGAGAAGTATGGTGGCTGAACGGCGAATAAACCCGAAGTCAGACCCCTCTTCCATTTCTTTGATTAAGAAGTCTTCAACTTCTTTTTCTTCTGTAGGGAATTTTAGTTCACCTTCTGTTTTAACTGAAAGAAATGCCTCAATGACAGCCATCTTTTCATATGGTATTAGTGTTCCAAATAGTTTCTTGTTTGAGGGAGCTGCATCAAATAACTTGATAATACTCTTCTTTCCTACACCAGTCGTTAATAATCGACTCTTAATATAGCTTGGCACGATTGCACTCTCTCGAAAAATAGCTAAAAGGATCTCAGACTCAAGCTTAGACTCAGACTCAAGCTTAGAGTCTTCACGGATCTTAAAACGACTTAGGTCAGTTAGGTTAGCAAATTCTTCAGTAATTTTTTCTTCTCTCTCTTTCCGACATTTGTCGTCATCCTCCTCTTCCATGGTATCTATAATAGAGAGAAATGCCTTCTTCGCAGCTTCTGAGTAGTATTCGGTTAAAAATTGTTGAATTTTTCTTTTATCATTATTTCTAGGAGATTTGTTTTGTAAAACATTGAGTGACAAACACTCCTCACTAAAGTTATCCATAAGACTTCGATAGAGTTCTTTTTCTTCTTCTTTTTCTTGTCCTATTGATCTGAGCAACTCTCTCATTGGCTCTAACGCCTCACGCCTTTCATCTAGAGTCTTTCTCTCTAATGAGGCATTATGGAGAGTCCATCTTCCAATTCCAACACTCGCTCTATTTAAAGTTTCTGCCAGTTCTAACTCTTTGCTTAGTTCACCTTCTAGTTTCTTTGATCTTTTGTAGGTGAGATAAGAGCCTACCGCAAGAGCGGCTAAGACGAGAGTGAATATCCCTGATATGGTCGTTACCGCAGACATGATATCCTCTGGTTTTACCTCCCCCCTTGGTAAAAAGTTAGAGAGGAGAAAATAAAAAGTTCCTTCTCCTTTCGGTACGGGGTTAAAAATAAAGAAGTAAAAGAATTCTTCTCTAAAGAAGTGAGAAATAATAGGGTAGAATACGACTAGTAGAAAAACGGTTAAGATTATTATGATGACTATTTCTACCCGTCTATTTGGCAGTCTTCTCTGTGCCTTTCCA
>CAZATZ010000269.1:0-2482 GCA_964488175.1 uncultured Spirochaetales bacterium | reverse complement strand
CGACTCTGTCACGGTTTTACGAGACGGGAAAACAATCGGGAGAATGGCTAAAGAGAGCATCAACGAACAAGAGATTATCACTCGAATGGTCGGACGTGAGATCAACGATATTTTTCCGAAACGGCCTATCTACGAGGGGAGTGAGGTCGTTTTAGAGACCATTCACCTCAACGCCTTTGATACTCAAAAAAATAGATATGTCGTCAACGACATCAACTTAAATATAAAAAAGGGTGAGGTCGTCGGTCTTGCTGGGTTAATGGGAGCGGGTCGAACGGAGTTTGCCCACACAATTTTTGGGAATCCCGAGAGATACCGAGTGACCGGTTCTATTTTAGTCGACGGAGAGATTCGACGTTTTGACTCTCCTAAGAAGGCGATGGCCTCAAAAATTGCTTACGTCTCTGAGGATAGAAAACGCGATGGATTGATCCTCATCGAATCGATTAGTAGTAATATCGTCGTTGCCGCATTGGAAAAAATCTCGAAATTTGGGTTTCTGAACTTTACCCAACAGAATAAAATAGCCAACGAGTACGTGAAAGATCTTGGGATTCGCACCCCTTCTATTCTCCAAAAAGTGCGGAATCTCAGTGGTGGAAATCAACAAAAAGTGCAGTTGAGTAAGTGGTTAAACACTCGTCCCAATATCCTTATCTTAGACGAGCCGACACGGGGAATTGATGTCGGAGCCAAGTTTGAAATCTACACCATTATCAACCAACTAGTCGCCGAAGGAATGAGTATCTTGGTCATCTCCTCCGAACTCCCCGAGATTATGGGTATCTGTGATAGAATCTACGTGATAGCCGAGGGAGAACAGACTGCGGAGTTTCTTATTAAAGATGCGTCTCCTGAAAAAATTATGGCAAAAGCGACTCTTTAAAGAGTAGTCGCACGAGGTCACGCGAAGAGGAAAAAAGGAAAATCTTATGCAAAAACTTGATCCTGTTAGAAAATATGTTTTTGGTCTCCTCTCTCTTTTTAAGACGAATATCCGCGATTACGGGATGTATATCGCCTTGGGAGTTATTTTTCTCGTCCTAAGCCTCTTAACGGGAGGAAATTTTTTAAGCCCGACCAACTTCTCAAATCTTATTAATCAGACTGGGTATATCGCCGTTCTCGCCGTGGGAATGACCCTCGTTATCGTTACTAGGCAGATCGATCTCTCCGTTGGATATTTAGGGGCCTTTATGGGGGCTTACGTCGTCGTCTCCGTCGAGAACCAAGGTGTTTCTCTCGGAGTAGCACTACTAATGGGACTCTTAATCGCCGTTCTTGTGGGGATCGCCAAGGGGTTTTTAGTTGCTCGCATCAACGTTCCCTCCTTTGTTGTTACACTTGCGGGGATGTTTATCTTCAAAGGGCTTTTAATGATTAAGACGGGCAACCGTACCATCTCGACCTCACACAACTTTTTTAATGAGATAGGAACGGGATACCTCCCCTCTCAGATCGTTACCTTTAACGAGAGAGAGTGGCACCTCAATACACTCATCTTGGGCGTAGTCCTCCTCATCGGTTTCATTCTCGTCACAACAAACAGGCGACGGAGTCACAGTAAGTTGGGGATCAAGACCCTCGATCCTCCCATCTTTGTCAGTAAGCTTCTCGTTTTCTCCTCTATTCTCATCTTTTTAACCCTCACTCTCGCCCTTTACCGCGGGATCTCCTACCTCCTTCTTATTACCGTTACTGTCATGGTCATCTACCACATCGCCACCACTCAGACCGTTTTAGGAAGACGAATCTACGCCGTGGGAGGAAATCCTGAGGCTGCCCAATTATCTGGAATTAATGTCAATTTGATCCTGATTATCGTCTTTATCTCGATGGGAATCCTCACGATGATAGCGGGAATTATGTACGTCTCCTACGTTCAAAACACCTCCCCAAACCACGGGCCTTTCTGGGAACTCTACGCCATCGCCGCCGCCTATATTGGAGGAACCTCCGCTAACGGAGGAGTCGGTCGCGTCATTAACGCCGTCATTGGGTCACTCGTCATCGTCTCTCTACGAAATGGAATGTCACTAGCTGGTGTCGATTCAAAATTAGAGCCTATCGTCTTGGGCGGAGTTCTTCTCTTGGCGGTTATCTTCGACATATACACCAGAAATATCCGACCGATCGATTTGATAGGAATGCACTACGCAAGACAGAGTTATAGAGAGGAGTACCAAAAGGCAAAGAAAGAGCATCTTGAAGCCCAACAAACTCTCAAAGAGGGGAAAAATAAAACTGGATCCGATCTCGTCGCTCTGGAGTACCGAGTCACGACGACTCGCAACACTCTGAGAAAGATAGAGGATACGATTCGTGGAGCCAAAGAAGAGGATTATCTAACAAAGATAACTCCCTCTACCTAAGGGGTACTCTAGGCGCATAAGCGGATAAGCGTCCTATCTTCTCCTCACTTGTCTTGTGAAAGAATAGCTCTTTTTATCCGAGTAGATCGTGATCTTTTTTAGGAAAATAC
>CAZATZ010000268.1:0-2492 GCA_964488175.1 uncultured Spirochaetales bacterium | reverse complement strand
AAATCGTCGAAAACTTAGCCGTCATAGAGCCTGAGAAAGGTGTGCGACAGTTCTTGCTGACCAACATAGTCAAGCGAGATGGTCGTTATGAGTGGATACCTCACCTCAAATCTTTGCGAGCCAACATCGACCATCTCTTCGCATTTCCCCAAGAAAAATGGCAGCCGCAAACCCTGCCCGCCTTGTTCATCAAGGGGGAACAGTCCGATTATATCTGTGAAAAGGATAAAGAGACGATACACCATTATTTTCCGCATTCTACCGTGACAAGCCTCGATACGGGCCATTGGGTACACAGCGAAAAGCCCGAGGCGTCCTATCAGTTAATCAAAGATTTTGTTGCGTCTCTGGCGTAAAAGGAAAGTAGCAAGGCGAAGGTGCGATCATGCGAAGCCCCCCATCAGCATGAAAAACGACTGTGTTGACTTCCCACTCTTTTAACCTCAAAATGACAGATGCAATGAGTATAAAAAGAGAGAATTTTACCGTAGAAAAAATAGAAATTAACGTGGAGAGAAAGAGAGTTAAGAATATAACACTCTCCGTCTATCCGCCACAAGAAGATGAGAGAGTGAGGGTAAGACTACTCGCTCCCCATCGGGTAGGAATCGAACAGTTACACGTATTCGTGCGATCAAAGTTACCGTGGTTAAAGAGGAAGATTCAATTTTTTCAAAAGCAAGATCGACATTACGACCCCCCGAAAGAGTACGTCTCAGGTGAAATCCACTATCTTCAAGGGGAAGGGTTCTCGCTCGAGGTCGTCGAAAGTGATGATTGCAAATCCTTAAAGAGAGTAGAAATACAAGAGAACAAAATCATTTTACACGCTAAGTCTGAGTACACCCAAGAGATGAGAGAGAGAATCCTCAGGGAGTGGTACAGAAAGCGACTAAAAGAGATCTTGCCCGCCTTAATTGCACACTGGGAGAGTGTCATCGGAGTCAAAACGAACGACTGGGGCGTAAAACAGATGAAGACGAGATGGGGGACTTGCAATACACAGGCCAAACGAATCTGGTTAAATCTCGAGCTTATCAAGAAGAGTCCCGAGTGTTTGGAGTACGTCGTTGTTCACGAGTTAGTCCATCTTTTAGAGCGAAGTCACAATCATCGATTTGTAGGATTCATGGATCAATTTATGCCCCATTGGCGAGTAATAAAAAAAGAGTTGAATCAGAGTAGCAATCCAAATAATAGCCAAAGTAGCGTTAACCCCTAAAGATTTTTAAGAGGAAAGAGAGAGGGTGTATGAGTGAGAAATTTCAGAAAATGATCTATCTAGATAACGCAGCGACATCGATGGTTTTTGAAGATCTCCTAGAGAAGTTTAAAGAGCACTCGCTACGTTACTTCGCCAACCCCTCGGCGGGATACTCTCAAGCCAGAGAGGCAAAACAAGCGCTCCAACACGCAAGAGAGAGGATCGGTTCTTTTCTGGAAGTTCCTCCGTCATCTCTCTTTTTTACCGCAACAGGAAGTGAGTCGAATAATATCGTGATCTCCTCTTTCGGTAGAAAACACCCCAAAGGGCAGGTGATTATCGGAGGGCTTGAACACTCAGCGATTCAGAAGCCAGCCAAGAGGTTGCAAGAGGTGGGATACTCGATCAAGGTCGCTCCCGTTACTCCTTCGGGGCGTATCGATCTAAACAAATTAGAGAGGTTACTGCAAGAACCAACGAGTCTACTCTGTGTGATGGCGGTGAATAATGAGATCGGAAGTATTCAGCCATTGTCCGAAATCTCCCAACTCGTTGAACGTCACAGGCGTGAAACGTATCCTGAAATCCACTTCCACTGCGACGCCGTTCAAGCTCTCGGGAAACTCTCTTCTCTCTCTCTTAAAGACCTTGAAATCGATTCGGCGGCCTTTAGTGGACATAAGATTGGAACCCCTCGAGGAGTCGGATTACTCTACCTAAAAAAAACTCTTCAGCCAATTTATGAGGGGGGAGGGCAGGAGAGAGGCGTACGACCGGGGACAGAGGCGACCGCCCTCTGCGTTACCCTCGCAGATGCCGTAGAGCAATTGAGTGAAAAGAGAGAGGAGAGGATAAGAAAGTTATCGCATCTTAATGCAACTCTCTTACGGGGAGTCAGAGAGAGTCACAGGCTCTCGCTCGTTCCAGAGAGCCGTGAAGAGAGTCCCGAGAAGTACGTCGATGGAATTGTGGCACTGGCGGTGAAAGGGGTTCCGGGCGAGGTCATCACTCGACTACTCGCCGAGAAGAATATCTTAGTGGGAACGGGTTCCTCTTGTCATAGCAATCATCAGAAACAGAGACAACCCCTCTCCCAGATCGTAGAAAAGGAGAGATTAGACTCCCTTATCCGCATCTCTTTCGATGAGCGAGTCGAAGAGGAGGAGATAACTCATCTCCTTGAGGCGGTGGAAGAGTCGTGTCGACTCATCCTCAACGAATAACACCTCGTCCCTTTTCAAAGGTTCCCTTTTTAAAGGGACGAGTTGTTATTCGTTGAGGATGAGTC
>CAZATZ010000267.1:0-2507 GCA_964488175.1 uncultured Spirochaetales bacterium | reverse complement strand
TACCAAAATTATGGCCCCTCGGGGAATGCTGATTTCAACGCAGAGTTTATCGCCTTTGAAAATGAATCCTTATCCTCGATCGCAGACAATAACGACTCGAGTGGGTCTGCTCCTACGATTCCCCCCTCTCTTCCCACTCTCAAACCCACAGGAAAATTCGATTGGGACCTTATCGGGAAGACAGATCCTCCCACCTAATTTTGCCTTTTTAATTTTGCCTTTTTAATCGGGTACCCGCCTAAATACTCTTTCGCTACCTCTAGTACTCGGGTTTTAAAAAAATGAAGGTTTTTTTAGGCTCGGAGTTTCGTCAAAATGTATCATGACGCTAAATGATTCTTTCAGGTACCTCTAAAAATGCGATTTCAGAAAATAACGAAGATATTTTTTGCCAAGGCAAGGAACTGAAAACGGAGTTTATACGGACCAAGAACAAGTAATTTTCTATTAGCAAACTAGCTTATCAGAGGAGGAAGAGAGTGTTAAACAGAGAGATAGAAGAGGCGATGACGATTAAGTTGACGAAAGCCGATATACCCAAGACGACCCCCTCCTTTGTAGAGGGGATCAGGAGAGCGCCCAAGAGAGAGCTTACCCTCACCGAAGATGAGATAGAACTCGCTCTCAAAAACGCACTTAGATACATTCCTGAGGAGTTTCACGCCGAACTCGCTCCAGAATTTTTGGAGGAGTTGATGACGAGGGGGAGAATCTACGCCTACCGATTTCGACCGGAGGGGTGTATCGTTGGAAAGCCTATCGATGAGTACAGGGGGGCTTGCACAGAGGGCAAGGCGATTCAGGTGATGATCGATAATAACCTCAACTTCGAGGTCGCTCTCTACCCCTACGAGTTGGTAACGTACGGGGAGACGGGGCAGGTCTGTCAAAACTGGATGCAGTATCGATTGATAAAGAAATATCTGGAGAGTGTGACAGCCGATCAGACACTGGCGGTCTCCTCGGGACATCCCGTGGGGATCTTCAAATCAAAACCGACATCTCCTAGGGTCATCATTACCAATGCGACGATGGTAGGACTCTTCGACGACCCAGACAATTTTGCGAGAGCAGCCGCTCTGGGAGTCGCCAACTACGGGCAGATGACGGCGGGCGGATGGATGTATATCGGCCCTCAGGGAATCGTCCACGGAACGTATTCAACGATACTTAACGCCGGAAGACTCTTTTGTGGTGTGCCATCAGAGGGAGATCTCACCGGAAAGCTCTTTGTTACCTCGGGACTCGGGGGAATGAGTGGGGCGCAGGGAAAAGCGTGTGTCATCGCAGGGGGAGTCTCCATCATCGCCGAGGTCGACCTTTCTAGGATAGAGACTCGCAAAAATCAAGGATGGGTCACGGACGTTGTTGCGACTCCCGAAGAGGCTTTTGACAGAGCGAGTGGCTGTCTAAAAGAGTCAGAACCCGCCGCCATCGCCTATCACGGAAATATCGTCGATCTCTTAGAATACGCAGTTCAGAAGAAGAAAGAGATAGATCTTCTCTCCGATCAAACTTCGTGTCACGCCGTTTACGAGGGGGGGTACTGCCCTCAAGGTCTCTCTTTTGAGGAGAGAACAGACCTTCTGTCCACCGACAAGACAGAGTTTATCAGACTTGTGAACAAGACCCTTATCAGACACCACGAGATGATAAAAACGTTGACACAGAGGGGAACGTATTTCTTCGACTACGGAAACGCCTTCCTCAAATCCGTCTACGACGCAGGGGTCACAGAGATTTCCGCCAACGGAAGAGATGACAGAGGTGGGTTTATCTACCCCTCTTACGTCGAGGATATCTTGGGTCCAGAACTCTTCGACTGGGGCTACGGGCCATTTCGATGGGTCTGTCTCAGTGGCAAAAAAGAAGACCTTCTCAAGACGGATCAGGCGGCCTTAGCGTTAGTCGATCCCAGCAGAAGGTACCAAGATAGAGACAACTACGTATGGATAAGAGACGCCGATAAAAACGGTCTGGTCGTCGGTACTCAGGCGAGAATCTTCTACCAAGACGCTACGAGCAGAACTCAGATCGCCCTTCGGTTTAACGAGATGGTCAGACTCGGTGAGATAGGCGTTGTCATGCTAGGAAGAGATCACCACGACGTCTCCGGTACGGACTCTCCCTTCAGAGAGACGTCTAATATCAAGGATGGAAGTAATGTGATGGCGGATATGGCGACTCAGTGTTTCGCTGGCAATGCAGCGAGAGGAATGACGATGATAGCTCTTCACAACGGCGGAGGAGTAGGCATTGGCAAGGCGATCAACGGTGGGTTTGGAATGGTACTCGACGGGAGTAAGAGGGTCGACGAGATACTAAAACAGGCGATGTCTTGGGATGTGATGGGAGGCGTTGCGAGACGTGCTTGGGCGAGAAATCCTAACTCCATCACGACCTCGATAGAACACAACCTCAAAAACAAGGGCGATGATCACATCACCCTTCCGTATATCGCCGATGAGACTCTCATCAAAGATCTGGTTGCCCAAATTAAGTCATAA
>CAZATZ010000266.1:0-2509 GCA_964488175.1 uncultured Spirochaetales bacterium | reverse complement strand
CTCCGCGCTAATCTCGTACCGTCTCGCCTTAAAGGCGACCTCACCCTCTTCGTACTTGTACTCATTGTAATCATAGTATTGAAGAAGACTCTCATGGATAAAAGGGGTGGTACTCTCGGTGTCATTGAGTGCAAAGGTAAAGAAAGATTCATCACGGCTATACTGTCCAAGAAATACCGCAGCCAAATTTCCTCCCAAAAAGTTTGTATCGGCGACTCCTCCGATGATGGAAAATCCCTCTGACGTATTCCAGATAGGAACGACAAAGGGAATCAGCGTCCATCGATCTTTAGCGTCTACGGTCAACGTAACCCTATTTCCGCCCAGTTCAGTAACTTCGATAGAGAGATCTTTTTGAAGAATAGGACTTCCCCCATTTCCCAGATTCTTTAACTCAAAAATACTCTCGGTAATTCCCTCATCCAACTCCTTTTGAGTGTAGCTCTCCCCCTCTTTTAGTGCCATATTCTTTAAAAGAACCCTTCGACTGGTTCGTTTAATCTCAGGAAACTCGATCGATTCAATGGTGAGGAGAGATCCCGCCTGTGCGGAGAGAACGAGCGAAAAAAGAGACCAAACAGAGAAGAAAATGGGGAAAATTCTTGTTTTCATATACGTATAAGAGCCTTTATTATCGTTGTATCGGGGTACCTCTAAAACAGAAGAGCGTACCAAATAGAACAAGCCAAGTAGAATAAGTCAAGTAGAATAAACTAAGGTTCGAAGAAAATACGGGAGGTTAAAAATCACACGAACATATTACAGCGTGAGATCTTTCTGAAATCGATTTTTTAGAGGCACCCTCAAATTTATTTTCTAGAATTTCTAGGATTCCGTTACCGCCCTTTTCACCGAAAGGGTTAATACTTTATCCTGAGATAAATCTTTAAAGGTAAAAGTTGTGTATAAAACAAACAACGCGAGTATTCAACGAATATAGCGAATTCTACAAATAAATCGAATTTAAGAAAATAGAAATAATATAAAAAAATAGATCTCACTCTCTGTGAAGCTAAAGAGAAACCCAAATGAAACCAAAATGAAGCCAAATTTTGAGTGTGTGTGGGGGAGAGAGGGTACCTCTAAAAAGTCCTTCTTCATTTCTACTCGATCTTTTCTGAAACCGAGTCTTTAGAGATACCCTAGAGTCTGTTTAAAACGAGAACTCCTAAGAAATTTTTGCAAAGAGATTAGTCATCCCAGTCGAGCATTCCAGCCTGTTGATACTCTGTGACTCTCGTTTCAAAGAAGTTTTTCTCTTTGTTGAGATCAACGGTTTGGCTCATCCAAGGAAATGGATTTTCTACTTGGTATATCGTGTCGAGTCCAATGGTCTCCAAACGGCGATCTCCAATGTATTGAATGTAGAGGGCGAATTGCTCGGCATTGATGCCAACAATGCCGTTAGGACACGCTTCTCGGGCGTATTCAATCTCTAGCTCGCACGCGTGTTTGAGTAGTTGTTGACACTCCGCTTTAAATTCAGGTGTCCACATACTGGGGTATTCCTGTTTGATCGTATTGATAAGATCGACGCCAAAGGCTAAGTGGAGGCTCTCATCTCGCATGATAAATTCAAACTGCTCTCCCACTCCGACCATCTTTTTATTTCTCTTCATGGCGAGCATCATCGCAAATCCTGCGTAGAAAAATATCCCCTCCATAATCACGTAGAAACCGATCAGATCTCGAACAAATTTCTGAATATTTTCCGATGAACCGTCTATTTTAAAGTTGGGATCATCCAACGCTTTGGTCAGATTAATGACGAAATCATCCTTTTTTTTGATGGTCTCATTCGTCTGATACATCGGATAGATGACCTCGGGATCCAAGCCGAGCGAGTCGCAACAGTAGATAAAGGTATCGGTATGAACCGCCTCTTCATAGGCTTGCCGTAAGATATACTGTCGACACTCGGGATTGGTGACGTGTTCGTAGACAGCGAGGACTAGATTATTGGCTGTTAGAGATTCGCCTGTTGAGAAAAACCCCATGTTCATCAAGATCATCTTGCGTTCTTCTTCGCTTAGAACTGTCTTAGATTTCCACTGTTCAATATCGTCCTGCATGGGAATCTCTTCGGGAACCCAGTTGTTTGCGACCCCATCTTTATAGTGACTTCTCGCCCAGAGGTATCTCATCGGTAAAATTTTGTTTGGATCATTCTTAGAATCTACATCGAGAATACTCATACGCCGCTCTTTTCCTTCGATAAATATCAATTTTCATTCTACGAGGCAGGCTAGAAATTCTTCCTGCTATTCCTAAGAACTGTGTTCTCTCCTAAGGAGTGTGTTCTCTCATACTTGAAAAAGGTCTTTTTGCTCTGTGCCAAGAGACTCCCACTCTGACTTTAGGGAACCTCCATGAGAGAAGGCGTAGAAATCTGTTCTCTTTTTTTGGGTAACCTTCTTCTTGGATTGTATTGAAAGCAAAAAAATAAGACAAGAGAACTCCTCTCTATTCTTTCTTTTCTTCTCACAAATCCACCTAGCCAGACTCGCCC
>CAZATZ010000265.1:0-2520 GCA_964488175.1 uncultured Spirochaetales bacterium | reverse complement strand
AAACGAGCGTATAACTTTTCTAGCATAGAGAGTCCTTAAGTGAGAGGGGGTACTCGCAGTTACGGTAGTGTCGAGTAAGGTTATGATAACAATCGTGAATTGTTGCATCATCGTCAAGTCTTGACCTACGATAACGGCGATAAAAGAGACCGAAGGAGTAAATCCGTTTTCAAAGAAGACAAGATGACAACATTCGCTGAAGAGAGGGGAGGGGATTTCCCAATTCTCACTCAAAACACACAGGGTACCCCTCCCTCTATGAGAGAGTTTTTCCCGATATAAGAAGAAAGTAGCGAAGCTCTCTAGCACTCTCGCCGAAAAAGAGGGAAATGGCGAAAAAAAACTCTCCCCACTACCACATCATTCTCGTTCCCTCCCTCCGAGAAGGAAATGGGATCGGGCATCTCAAACGGGCACTCCAATTAGCAGAGAAGTTAAAAAAATCGACTATCTACCTCGCCGCAGGAGGGAGTGCCATCGACTATAAAGCGATGGTTCCCTCAGAGATAAAGAGCAGCGAAAATCTACTTCCTGAGGAGTGGAAAAACCCTCTCTTCGTCTTGGACCAGAGAGAGACCTCCTCCTCTCTCTTTGCCTCGCTCAAAGAGCTAGGCCCCCTTGTCGGTATCGATGAAGGAGGAACTCTTCGTTCCGAGTTTGATTATTTAATCGATACGATCCCCCCCTTTTTGCAACCTAACAATATGGGTTCTACCACCTTTCTCACCCTTCCCGCTATGCGTAAAACAACAGAGGTATCTCGCAAGATACTGATTAGCTTCGGAGGGGAGGACAAGAAGAGACTCGCCGAGGAAATGACCCTCTTTCTTATCGAAAATTCTCTCGCAATCCCAGAAGAGATTACCGTCGTGCAAGGCCCCAGTAGCAAACCCTACGAACTCCTACCCCATGTCAATCTGATTAACGCTCCCGACTCCCTTGGTGAGTGCTTCAAAGAGAACGATCTTCTCTTGACCTCTTTTGGATTTACCGCCTTTGAAGGAGTGGCAGCTGGGCTACAAGTTATCCTCTACAACCCTAGTGAGTACCATGAAAAACTCTCCACTCAGATGGGATTTCCCTCTCTAGGGTTTCAACGGTTAAACGTCCATCGATTTAAAGCGTTTAGAAGAGAAGAGGCCGCAAGAGCGTGTCAAAAAGTTCAAGCAAAATGGTTCAACGAGAAGGGGGAATCTCTCGATCATCTAATCAGCCGTTTAGAGTTTTCTTCCTCGTCCTGCCTTCTCTGTCAGAGTAAAAAGAGAAGAGTGATTGAACGCGGACGAAATAAAAGCTACTGGCTCTGCCTCGATTGTGGACTAGAACAGATGGTCTACCACTTCGCTCAACCGATTGAATACACAGCCGACTATTTTGACAAAGACTACATCGCCCAGTACGGAAAGAGTTATCTCGACGATTTCGAGCACATAAAGGGTCTCGGACTCAAAAGACTCAAGATTCTCCTAAGCTGTCGATCCTTTGGATACAAAACAACGTTTCTCGATATCGGATGCGCCTACGGGGCGTTCTTAGCAGCGGTGAAAGAACACCAGTTTAAAGGGTTTGGAATAGACCCCTTTGAAGGAGCGATCAAACACCTCACCAGCAAGTTGGGGCTAAAGGGTTCGGTCCTCTCTTTTCCCGACGGAGAGGGTGATACCTTGCCAGGAGATCCCCCCTACGATGTGGTGACGATGTGGTATGTGATCGAACACTTCAGCCAACTGGAAGAGGTTTTAACGAGAGTTCAAGCCCTCGTAAAACCGGGAGGGTATTTCTGTTTCTCAACTCCCAACGGTCAAGGAATTTCAAGGAAGAGTAACCCCGAATTCTTTCAGGAGAGTCCGAGCGATCACTACTCTATTTGGAATCCTCAGGTCGCAAAAGAGATTCTCTCACGCTTTGATTTTACGGTCAAAAAGGTAAATATTACAGGTCACCACCCAGAGCGTATCCCCGTGTTAGGAAAACTCGTATTTCTGAAATCGTTTCTCCTCTTTTTAAGTCGCTCTTTCGGGTGGGGAGATACTTTTGAGATCTACGCCGTGCGTCAATTTTCTGCTCAAAAAGAACCGTCGTCTCAGCAAGAAGATCCCCCCTCGGAGAGTTAAATGAAGATCTCGCAACCCGTGAAAATATCCCCTCTCTTATTTCTTCTCCTCGGACTCTTTTTCACCCCCTCTCTGACCTCACAAGAGAGCGAGAGAATCCGTCCCATTGCCATCAACCAAGCCTCTATCAAGTTGAAGAAACCCTCTCTTCTCTTCAAAACGAATTCAACCTCCCAGAACCAAGAAACACAGAACCAAGAAGAGACCCCAACTCCAAATGCGGTTCCAACTCCAAATGTGACCCCGATTCCAATTCCGACTCAAAATGCGATTCCAAATACGACCCCAACCCCAAACGCCAAGAGATCCACGGAGAAAAACCAACCCCAGAAGAGTTCTCAGCGAATCCCCATTCCTCCTCTTCGAGAGAAGCTAAAGAAGAACGCACTAACGAGTCGCCCTCTCC
>CAZATZ010000264.1:0-2530 GCA_964488175.1 uncultured Spirochaetales bacterium | reverse complement strand
AAAATGACGTTTGAAACAGCGAAAAAACGTGCCGAGATCCTCACTAGAATCCGTGACTACTTCACCCAACAGAATTTTCTGGAGGTCAGTACCCCCCTCCTCTCCCCCACTCTCATTCCTGAGAGTACGATAGAGTTTTTTGAAACGACCCATCTCCACCCCCTGCGAGATCCCCAGAGACTCTTCTTGATTCCCTCTCCCGAAATCTACATGAAACAGCTCATCGCCGACGGGTGGGGTTCTCTCTTTCAGATCACACCCTCTTTTCGTAACGGCGAGCAGTTCGGCGATCTCCACCTCCCCGAATTTACGATGCTTGAGTGGTACGAGGTGGGAATCGATGCCGATCGCAACCGTGAGCGAACCCAACACTTTCTTGAAACCGTCTGCGACGGGATTGTGGATCTCCCGACCGCCACCTCTCTGAGCGTACAGGAGGCTTTTCTACGGTGGGTCGGTATCGACTTGGAGAGGGCGAAGGATCCAGAGGTCTTCCGAAACCTCATGCAAAAAAAAGGGATTCACACCGGTGAAGAGGACGACTGGGAGACTCTCTTTCACCGAGGGATGGTGGGGTTTGTCGAACCAAATCTACAAGACGAGGGACTCGTCTACCTCAACGATTACCCCGCCCAAGTCCGCACAACCGCCCGCAAAAAGAGCGGGGGAGAGAGTTACGAGAGGTGGGAACTCTACTGGTCGGGGGTAGAGTTGGCGAACTGCTTTAGCGAATCAAACGATTTAGAGGAGATTCAGTCCTACTTCAGAGAGGAAGAGCGAGCCTCTCTCGCCAAAAAAGTCGTCTCCCCCGTCGATGAGAGCCTCGCCTTACGATACGCCAAGATGACCGACTGCTCGGGCGTCGCCATGGGAGTCGATCGCCTTGTGATGCGAATGCTAAACCTCTCCTCTATCCAAGAACAGACCCCCTTTTTTGTTGGACACTCCTAAAAACCCTTTTTCATCTCTCAAGAGAACTCTCTAGGAAAACTTTTATAGGTCTCTTTAACAAGAGAGAGATATCTTCTCTCTCCTTGACATAGGCAATCGAGATGGTACAATCTGAGACTCTGTGGGGAACCTCTAAAAAGTCGGTTTCAGAAAATAACGAAGATATTTTTTGACAAGGCAAGGAACTGAAAACGGGTTTTTTAGAGGTTCTCTGTGTAAGCTCTCTTCTCAGAGAGTTCTCAAATGCCTCAAAGAGAGATGACCGAAGAGATCTCAAACGGTCACTCTCCCCCATCAAAAAACCGAGACACCGAGATTCACGAAGGAGAGGATATGATTCAAAAGAAAGAGGGAGGAGTCCTGACTCCCAGAGGGTTCCAGTCGTCTGGAGTTCACGCAAATATCAAAAAAGAGAGACGGGATATCTCTCTCCTCTACACTCAAAAAGAGGCGATTGTCGCTGGAACCTTCACTCAAAACCAGATCAAAGCCCCTTCCGTTGTCCGAAATCAAGAACTTTTAGAGAGACAGGAGTTCTTCCACGCCCTGATCGTCAACAGTAAGATAGCCAACGTTGTAACGGGTGAGAGAGGAGTTCTCAACAACCAGAAGATGGCAGAGATCTTAGCCGATAAACTCGGTCTCTTCTCCGATCAAGTTTTAACCGGCTCAACAGGAATTATCGGGGCTCAGTTGCCGATGGAGAAGATCGAGACGGGGATAGCCGCCAGCGTTGACGCACTGGGGGAGACTCCCAGACACGGACTTCACGCAGCCGAGGGAATCTGTACGACGGATACCTGCACCAAAGAGGTGGCTTACCAGTTTGAGTGGGAGGGAAAGAGCGTCACCATTGGAGGTATGGCGAAGGGTTCGGGGATGATCAACCCCAATATGGCGACGATGTTCTCCTTTTTGACGACGGACGTCTCCATCACCAAACCCCTCTTACAGAAGGCGATGCGAAAATCGGTTGAGGATAGCTATAACTTGATCACCGTCGACGGGGATACGAGTACCAACGATATGACTCTCATCTTTGCGAACGGAGCGGCACAAAATCTCATTATCGACGATGAGGAGAGCGAGGGGTTCAGCCTCTTCTGTGAAGCCCTCGACGCCGTAAACCACCACCTCGCCAGAGAGATCGTCAAGGACGGCGAGGGAGCGAAGAAGTTGATCACCTTTGAGGTTAACGGGGCGAAGAGTTACGCCGATGCCAAGAGGGTTATCCACGCCATCTCCTCCTCCTCTCTCGTCAAGACGGCCTTCTACGGAGAGGATGCAAACTGGGGACGTATCTTATGTGCGATTGGGTACTCCGAGGCCTCGATTGAGCCGAATAAAATCTCTCTTGAGTACAAAAACTCACAGGGTTCTATCAAACTACTCGAAAAGGGAGAACCCCTCGACTTTGACGAGAGATTGGCGAAGAAGATACTAGAAGAGAGAGAGATCGACGTGAGGGTCGACTTGGACGTTGGGAAAAAACGACTGATCGGATACGGCTGTGATCTCAGTCACGAGTACGTTGAGATAAACGGCTCTTATCGAAGCTAGAATCGAAATGAAAATCGAA
>CAZATZ010000263.1:0-2540 GCA_964488175.1 uncultured Spirochaetales bacterium | reverse complement strand
CTCTCGGTTGATCACCTCAACGACCTCTTTCCCCGCCCTTGGAAAATTCTCTCGGTAGGAAGAAAGAGAGGCAGATACGAAGAAGAACCCTACTCACTCTCGAGGTAAAATCTTGATCCTATTCGCTCCCAATCGTTGAGAACAGCGGAGGAGTCGATTATTTAGAAGGGTAGTTAAAAGAAAAACAAAGAAAATCGTTTCCAAAAAGATGGATAAAATAGGCGATGACGGGCTCGAACCGCCGACATCCTCCTTGTAAGGGAGGCGCTCTCCCAACTGAGCTAATCGCCCCAATCATTACCGCAAGAGATATCGTTGGAAACATCTCAAGCTAGGGTGTATCGACCATCATAAAAAGAGTCTTCTTGATTGTCAAGGGTACCTCTTTTTTGTAGACCTAAAAGAGGTTTTTTAGAGGTGCCTTTAACTCTTTTTTTGACTCCCTTCCTTTAAAAACTCGTAGGCGGAACGCAGAGTCTCATCGTATTTCAAATCGTAAACAGGAGGATTCTCGAGCCGTCGATTCACCTCATTTCGGATAAGAATATTTAGGTAGCGATCCTCTAGTTGAACCTTATACTCATCTCTAAGATTTTGAATAAATTGAACAATTACCTTTTCACTAGGACTCTCATTTTCCTCAATAAATTGACCGACAAGATTCTTTTCAATAATGATTTTATAGTCCTCTAAATCTCTCTCACTCAGTTCTGGATTTAAGATCTCGTAATCGGGTTCGATACCAATTTTATTGATAAGCTCTCCCTTGGGGAGGTAGTACCGAGCGATCGTCAACTTAACAAGACTATCGTTTATCGCAGAGACGCGTTGCACCAATCCCTTACCAAAGCTCGTCTCTCCCCAGACCGTCGCCATATCGTAGTCTCGCAGCCCCCCCGTTAAAATTTCAGAGGCAGAAGCGGTTCCTTTGTCGATCAAGACGGCGATCGGAGGCGTCTCTTTTACCAGAGGTCTCTTCTTGGCGAAAAACTTCTCCTCGTTCGACTCCTCCTTGCCCCTCGTTGTCACGAGCAACTCCCCCGGTGGAATAAAATAATCGAGGATATCGAGAACCGAACCAAGTAAGCCACCTGGATTTCCACGAAGATCGATAATCAATCCATCGGGAGCCTCTTTTGCCAGTTTAAGAAGTGACTCTTTAAATCGTTCTGCGGTGTAAGGAGTAAACTGAATCACTCGAAGATAGCCAACCTTGCTATCGTCCAAGATAGCGTCCTCTATCGTAGGAATCTCTATCTTCTCCCGTCTTATCTCGACGCTATACTGAATATCATCCCCCCGCAGGAAGGTAACATTCACCTTAGTTCCAGGCTTTCCTTTCAATAGTTGAGCTATCTCACTTGCGTTCTTTCCTTTGGCACTCACATCCTCAACGGAGTAAATATAGTCACCGGCGTGAACACCCGCTCTGTACGCTGGGGTTCCCGCTATCGCAGAGATAACTTCAACGTACGGCTTGCGTCCGTTATCTGGTTCATCCTCTTCGGCAACAATACTACTAATATAGAGTCCGACTCCCCCAAAATCTCCGTGGGCGGTGTTGTTCAGCCCCTCTAACTCCTTCTCCGTCAGATACTCGGTATAGGGATCCTCAACACTCTCATAAAGTCCCTTCATCGCCCCTTCAAAGAGGGTCTTTATCTCAACGTCATCGACGTAGTCACGCAACATCAGAAAAAAGGATTTTTCAAGGGTATCAATCGAATCATCTATCTCTCTCTGCTCTTCCTGAGTTAAGGAGAGACCTTGGGCGTTGGCTGAGACGATCGAAGTAATCGGAGAAAATCCAAGGAAGAGAATCAGCGCCAGCACAAATCCAACCAGAAAATTTGAGACGGGATGACGTAGGACAGAGGAAAAAGAGAGGGGTTCTTCACCAAAAAGAGCTCTACCCTTTCTCTTTTTAGGTTTTTCACTCAAAATCGTATTCTTTTCTTTCATACGCTCTCTCCATCCCCTTGTTAACTACCGTTTTTCCTATTAATATTAGTATCTTCTTAAAATATAGATAAAAATTCAATAAGGTAACGGAAAACTTCACCACAAAAAATATCAAAGTTTTTTTTCGTAAAAAAATAAGTGAAAAGAGAGTTTAAGAGGATTGAAATAAGTATTCTTTTAACAATTTCTATGAGAAAAAGCTAAAAGCAGATTTAAAATCTTTGAAAGGGTACCTCTCTCCCCCGCTAAGGATTCCATTAGAACAACGAGGAGTTCTCGCTTGCCACAAGAAAACCCACACTCTCTTCACCTAACTATCTATCGGCGAAATCTCCTCTTATGGGCAAAGCGAGGAACTCCTCTCCAAAGAGATGATTTCAGCGATCTTTTAGAGAAGATGAAATTTCCGATCTCTTTGACAAAACGCAACAGCATTGATCGGTACTTAGCGCTACCGACCGAGAGTGCAACTCATCAAGGCAATCTCCACCAAGACCCCCCTCTCCAAGACTCGCTTGAGAACTCCCCCCCCCCTTCACCGCAAGATTTACAGAGTGACTCGACAACTCTCCACCCAC
>CAZATZ010000262.1:0-2550 GCA_964488175.1 uncultured Spirochaetales bacterium | reverse complement strand
CTTACATCGGTACCCTCTATTTCAGAGGCTATTTGTTCTTGAAGCGTTCCTAGTTGGACGCCTATTACTTTGCCGATTAAGTCCTCTTCTGTTTTGATATCGGAATCTTCGTTCACCAATACTGCCTCTGAGTTTGAATAGTAGATTTGTGTAAAATCTACGCTTTTGGCTCTCTCAGGAGTAGGAACCATTCCTGCGATCACTAAGTCTATTTTCTTTGTCTGTAGTGCTGGAATTAATCCATCAAAAGTCATGTTAGACCACTCTATTGTGTAGTCTAATTTTTTCGCTATCTCCTCCATGAAGTCGATATCAAATCCTACGATTTTATCTCCTTCAAAATACTCATACGGTTCGTACTCTGCGTTAGTTCCTACGTATAGCACTCTCTCTTCCTTTGAACTCCCACAACTTACTGTGATAATTCCCACCAATACAGCGAATAATAATTTCATTAAATTGGACATTTTCTCTCTCCCGTTTCGTTTGTTTTTAGATAAGAATCGACCACCTGTTCTTTAGAGGTGGACAAAAATTAGTTCGATATTCTCCCTTAACTTCTACTCTGCCGATTGTCACTATAAAATTTCATGAAATATCCACCTCCTTTCATTACCCCTCTTGAGGATTCTTTTAAAACCTCTTTTTAGAAGAGAGATTTCTCAGAATTAATGATTTAACACTTTTTCTAAAAATTCTTTTGTTCTTTCATGTTTCGGGGTCTCAAATAACTCTTTGGGAGGAGCGTCCTCCAAGATGACTCCGTGATCCATGAAGAAGACTCTGTCTGCGACACTCTTCGCAAACCCCATCTCGTGTGTTACTACGATCATGGTCATCCCACTCTTAACCAACTCTTTCATGACGTCCAAGACCTCCGTGACCATTTCGGGGTCGAGCGACGATGTCGGTTCATCAAAGAGGAGTATATCCGGCTCCATCGCCAACGCTCTGGCGATAGCGATTCTCTGCTGTTGCCCCCCGCTTAATTGACTAGGAAAATTCTCAGATTTACTCTCTAACCCTACTTTTTTCAAAAGCTCATTCGCTTTTTCCTCTATTTCTAATCGCTTCATTTTCTTTACTTTCATCGGGGCTAGTATTAAATTTTCTAGTACCGTTTTGTGTGGGAATAGGTTGAATTGTTGAAATACCATTCCCGCATTTTGTCTTATTTTATTGATGTCTGCTTTCGGAGCCGTTATGTTCTGTCCTTCGATACTCACACTCCCAGAAGTGATTTCTTCTAGCATGTTAAGACATCTAAGAAACGTAGATTTCCCACTTCCCGAAGGGCCTATGACGGCGACAACCTCCCCCTCTTTTATCGTTTTTGTGATTCCCTTTAAGACCTCTAATTCTCCGTAACTCTTGTGAAGATTTTCTATTTTAATCATTCCGTTTTCACCTTTTCCTCTACGACTCTCATCAATTTGGTAAAGAGGCTGGTTAGGATTAAATAAATGACCCCGACAGCGATTAATGGCTCGACCCCTCTGTAGGTCTGACTGGTAATAATATTGGCAGATCTCAGTAGGTCGATTCCCCCGATGAATCCTACAATGGAGGTCTCTTTTAGAAGGGAGATAAACTCACTTACCAGTGTTGGCAGTATCTTCTTCACCGCTTGCGGTATGATCACCTCTCTCATCGTTGTCATATAATTCATTCCCAGAGCTTTCGCAGCCTCCGCTTGTCCTCTGTCCAACCCCTCTATTCCCGCTCTTATTATCTCTGCGACATACGCAGCGCTGTTTAAACCAAAGGCTAATCCTGCGATAAATAAGATAGGCACACCCCTCAGCGCTCCCACGAAGACTACATTCGCTAATATCATCAATTGGACGACCGCAGGTGTTCCGCGGATTACATCTACGTAGATGAGTGCCATTTTTGACAATGGATTAAACTTGCTTTTAAAGGGGTAGAAGTGGCTTAATCGACACAGTGCCAAGACAACTCCCAAGATTAATCCTATGAACGTCGCTATTAGCGTTACCTCTACCGAGAATAACAGCCCTTTGATCAGATACAGATATCTCTGTTCGCTGATAAATATATCTTTAAGCGTCTCTAAATATTCCATTTAACTCCTCGTGATTTTTCTCGTGCTTTGCCTCATGATTTCGGTTACCTCTAAAAAGATCTTTCTTATTGGTACAAATACATTCTTTTCTTAATATTCTTCTAAGGGACGATCGATTCGACTCCCTCTCCTCTCTCTCGAGAGTCCTTTTTTGGGTGATGGTGGGGGGTAAAGAGAAAGAAACTGCATAGGGGAGATGATTTTAGGGAGAGCCACCCCAATTTTGATAAAAATATTGACGGGGTGGCGTTCTCTCAGAAGAGATAGAGAGGAGATATCTTTAGAAAATTGGTTAGAATATAGCCGCTAGAATACAGCAGCAAGATAGTGAAAGGGAAAAAGGGAATCGATAATTCTCTCTTCTTTTTCGTACTCTCTTCGTTCTAAACACTACTTGGGAGATTATATCACTCTCAAGCAACTCTTCTTAAGATAACTCACAGGATTCCCTACACGATTTGAAC
>CAZATZ010000261.1:0-2573 GCA_964488175.1 uncultured Spirochaetales bacterium | reverse complement strand
TAGATAGGTTAAGAGTTTTAAGAGATGAGAAGAAGAGTGTTTTTCAAAGAAGAAAAAGTGCGCAAAGAGAGAGGATTGGTTTTTTGCTTATGAGTGAGGTATTTTCTGAAGAGTCTCAGAGAGAGGAACTGGTTCGCCGATTAACGGAGGCAAAAGAGGCGTATTACACGCGGGGAGACTCCTCTCTTAGCGACAGAGAGTTTGACGATCTAGAGGAGGAATTGCGTTCTCTCGATCCACAAAACACGTACTTCCAGCGAGTAGGAACCGCCCCCTCTTCCTTGGGTGAAGAGAAGATCAAACACCGAGAACCGATGCTCTCTCTCGGTAAGGTGAAGCGTCCCGAAGATCTTCGTAAATGGATAGAACGTCTCGATCTCGAGAGAGGAACGCAGTGGATATTAGAGCCAAAAATTGACGGTATCTCTGCGACCTGCTTCTACGAAGAGGGGAAACTTCAATACGTTGCCACGCGGGGAGATGGCGTTGAGGGACAGAATATCTCACACTTGGCGAAGTATTGTGAGGATATTGCGTCAAATATTCCGATGAAGGCTCCTTTGGAGATTCGAGGAGAGTTGTACCTCCCTAAAGATACCCCCTTCGAGACGGAGGGACGGCCCCTTCGCAACAATTGTGCTGGACTCATTCACCGAAAAGAGAGACGTGAAGAGAGCCGATTTATCCGTTTTGCCGCCTACCAGATGCGCCTTTATACGAAGAGTCTTCAAAAAGGGTTTGAGAGTGAGAGTCATAAGATTGCTACGCTCAAAAAATGGGGATTTCATACGCCACAGGTCTCTATTTTAAGAGATATCTCTGAGATTGAAGAGAAAGAGCGTCTCTACCTAGAAAAACTTCGCAACGAGTGGCTCTATGAGACCGATGGACTGGTCTTATGTGTGAATGACAATCGACTCCACGAAGAGATCGATTCTCGTTGGGTTGTCGATCACCACCACCACTACGCCGTCGCTTTAAAACCCCCCTCCGAATCGGCGGAGACGACCCTTCAAGCGATTGAGTGGCAAGTGAGTCGCCAAGGAACGCTCGTTCCTGTGGGTCTCTTTGAACCCGTCGTGCTAGGGGGGGCGGTGATAGAGCGCGCCTCCCTGCACAACGTATTTTTTGTCGAAGAACACCACCTCCACCTCGGTGATAGAGTCCTCTTGGAGCGTGCCAACGACGTTATTCCCCACTTGAAAGAGAATCTCACCCCCTCTCCTCGAGAGGTCGATAACTCTCTGGTTCCCACCCTCTGTCCCTCTTGTCAGAGGGGTGTCACCAAGGAGGGCAAGATACTTCTCTGTTCCAACACCGAGTGTCCCGAAAGAAATATTCAAAAGATTCGGTTCTGGGTCGTTCAATGTGAGATGGAGCAGATCGCTGAGGCGACCATTCGACAACTCTACACTCAGGGGATCGTAACAAAGATAGTCGACCTCTACCGAGTTCGAGAAGAGGATTTGGAGAGTGTTGAGGGGTTCGCTCAAAAGAGTATCGAAAATTTTATCTATCAGGTAGACAAGTCGCGCAAGATGGAACTCTTTGAGTTTATCGCTCGACTAGGAATTCCCCTCGTTCAGAAAAAGACTCTAGAGAAACTCTCTGAAATCCGATTAAAAAACTCGCTCTCTCTCTCTCTTAACGACGCAAAAAAAAGGGTCAGCGAGAGAGGAGACGGTTTTGAGAGTCTCTGTGAAAAAGAGAGGGAGTTTTTTCATTTTTTTTGGGATAACTACCTCTCTTACTACCAACGTGAGAGTTCTCAGAGTTCTCAAAGTGGGGAAAAATTCTTTTCTGAGATCGAATCCCAGAAGGAGCGCTTCAAAGAGGTTTTCTACTCGGTACTCCACGAGGATAAGATCGAGGATTCTGCGGAGAAGTTGGTAAAAAAATTGATAAAATTAAAGAGACCTCCCTCTCCTCGGTTTTGCTCTGAGATCGAATCTCAGCAAGATATTTTTAAAAAGAGTTTTTCTTCGATTTTGGGTAGAGGTAGGATCACAGATCAAACACCCGAAGAGTTAGTCGTGGAAGTGATGAAATTGAGTGAAACTTTTTTCTCTGACTCTCTCTCGGAATTTTTCTCGGAAATCGAATCAGAGAGAGAGCGTTTCAAAGAGATTTTTTATTCGGTTCTCTCTCAGACTCAAATTAAAAACCAAGACTTAGAAAAAATACTCGCCCAACTGACAAAATTGAGTCGAGAACTCTTCCCAAACCTCTTCACGCTCACCACCCCCGAAGATTTTTTGGCGATTGAGATGATACCAGGAGTCGCCGTTTTAAGAGAGATCACGCAGTGGAACGCAGATCGACAGAATCAACTTTTAGTCAGAGAACTACTCGATGTGATCGAGATAGAGAAGAGTGAAGCGAGAGGGAAGGTGAAGACAGCAGGAAGAGTCGCTCTCACGGGAAAGGGAATTGTTCAAGGAAAAAGTCTTTCGAGAAAAGAGATTACTCTCCGCCTTGAATCCCTAGGGTACGCTGTTCAAAGCTCTTTAACGAAGGAGACGGAGATACTCCTCTGTGACTCCCCTAATGGTTCTTCTAGCAAGCTTGAAAAG
>CAZATZ010000260.1:0-2651 GCA_964488175.1 uncultured Spirochaetales bacterium | reverse complement strand
TCAGTCGATACTCAAAAGGCGATAATCCGCCTAATTTACTAATTCATTCTTGGTTCTATCTTGTATATAGTTTCCATTGGAAAATATATCCCCCAAAAGAGAGAGAAACCGAGTGAATAAAGGTTGGTCTCCCAATCTTTATTCACTCAGTTCGAACTGCCCTTATGATGGATATGGAACTCTAAAATGATCTCTCCTACAAAAAATCCATCTCTCCCGCCCATCCAAAAGACGACTATTAAAAAGATGACTCCTCAAAACGCAACTACCAAAGACATACCTCTCTCAAAAGATCCTCACAAAAACATCTCTCTCCTCGCCGAACTCCTCCAAAAAGAGCTTTTCGATCTTCCCAAAAAAGAGGGTTCTCCCCAAAAGAATCTCCCGATACTGGCGTTAACGGGAAGCGTTGCCTCGGGGAAAACGAGTCTAAGCCGTCAACTTATGCAGGAGTGGGAGGCGAAAGGAGTACGTCTCTCATTTATCTGCACAGACGCCTTTTTATACGACAATACGTATCTGCAAGATCACGGGCTATCCGAAAAGAAAGGGTTTCCCGTTACGTACAACACGCCTCTCCTCTTAGACTCTCTCGCTCGAATCAAAACTGGTGAGAGTATTCGCATCCCAGTCTACGACCACACCACCTACGACATCTTACCCCACGCCGAAGAGGAGATAGACGGCTCAGTTGATCTGCTCCTCTTGGAGGGGCTAAATATTTTACCGATACTGAAAGAAATCGATCCAAGAATGAATCAAAGAATCGAGCCAAGAATCGAACCGAGACTCGAGCAAAAAAGCGGACAGAAGAGTCCGACGTTGATCGACCTCTCACTCTACCTCGATGCGGATGAATCTCTCCTACAAGAGTGGTTTCTAACCCGTTTTGAAACCTTTTTTCAGGAGAGCAGGGGGGATACAGAGTCGATTTACCAGAAATTTTTTGGGGATTTAAGCGACGAAGAGCGTTTTGCCAGAGGTCTATACTTTTGGCAGGAGATCAATTTAGTCAACCTACGCCAACACTTAGCCCCTCACAAACACGAGACCGACTACCTACTACGAAAAGGGGAATCACACCACCTCTTCCAACTCCAAAAAAATACGAAAAATACCCCACTTTCTCTCCCTTTAAATTGAAAGGATCTCCTCTTGTGCTAATCTTTATGGCACGAACCAAGAGTAGACAGGAACAGGCCCCAGAATAGGAAAAGGAAACGATGATAAAAAAACAGACGATAACGGTCTTCGGTGCCAATGGAAGTGTTGGACGTCACTTTATTCAACAGGCGTTAAACGAGGGGTACACGTTGAGAGGTTTTGTGAGAGATAGGGTAAAATTTGAAGAAGGAGAGAACCTCCCAATTCAAGTCCCCAAGATCGATGCGTCTAAAATAGAGATCATAGAGGGAGACGCCACCAACGAAGAGGACGTAGCGAGAGGCGTGGCAGGATCAGATCTAATCGTGAGCTGTCTCGGTAGCTCCAAAACCACTCAGATAATGTACTCCTCCCACGATAATATTTTAAAGGCGGCCTCAACACAATCAAAAATTCCAAGATGTCTTCTCATCTCGAGTATCGGGTGTAGTGGTACTTCGTGGATTATCAAAACGGTGATCACACTGATGGGTGAGAAGGGCGCGTTTGCCGACTACGAAAAAGCCGACCGACGAATACTGGAGGAAAAAACCGTACCCTTTCTCCTCTTTCGACCACACGGTCTTACCAACCGAGAGGGAACGGGAGAGTACTACGTGACCCAAAAGCAGAGAGGAACTTTCTTGAGACCGATCAGTCGATCGGATCTCGCAAAATTTATATTGGATGGTTGTGAAAATCTTGAATGGGACGGTCGACCGGGAGTTCTTATCGGCGGAGCCAAAGCTTAGGTACCCGAAGGTATCAGAGGACTCGAGCAAGGGTGAGTGCCTGAACCTCCAACGCCCCCTTCTTGTAGAGAAGAGAGCCACACGCTCGCAAGGTCGAACCGGTCGTGATCACGTCATCCAAGAGAAGACACCGTTTCCCCTCAACCGAAACCCCTCTTCGAAACGAGACGTTTCCCTCTAAATGGTGCTCTCTCTCCTCTTTCGATAACTCTTTTTGAGAGAGGGTATCAAGCCGTTTAAGACACTCGATCACCCCTCCCCGCCCCTCTTTTTGTGACGCCTCTTTTCTTTTGAGAAGATCCACGATCTCTGCGATCTGATCCCAATCTTTTCCCCGTCGTCTCGGCGAAGGGACGAGGTAGAACTGCGGATAATCCCTCTTCCATGACTCATAGATTTTTTCCACGAAGAAGAATTTTAACTCGATGGAACGCTTAAATTTATACTGATAGAGAAGCTCCTTCATATCTCCACGGTAGAGATAGAGAGAGTGCGAAAAGAGATTTCCGGGGTTTTCAACGCAGTTAAAACAGAACTCTCCCGAGGCGAGAAGGGGTTTACCACACGCCCGACAGCAGCGGATCCCAGCGAGAGAGGGAAGTCTCTCTTCACAGTCGTGGCAGAGGGGGAGAGCGTTATCGTCTCCGCAGAGATAACACCGCACCGGCTCGATGCCTCCCCATTCGAGGAGGGAAGTGAGAAATGATGTCGCATAAGAGAGGAGTCTCATACCCCTATCAGCCGTCAAAAAGAGTC
>CAZATZ010000259.1:0-2686 GCA_964488175.1 uncultured Spirochaetales bacterium | reverse complement strand
AGTCCCGCTGCCGCTGTCTCTTTTGAGATAAGTGGATCGTAAATCGCAATACCCTTATCACCTTCGACGATAGTCATGTTAGAGAGGTCAAGGTTACGTATTTGGTAGACACCAGGGACTACTTCAAATAATCCGCCTTGCATTAACAACTGACTTTGGCGCCATAAACTCGGATTGACCGTATCAGGGGCTTTTTCACCCTCTTTGATAAAGTCGTATTTAGTCATGTCCCAAATCGCTTGACCTTTGTCATTTTTGACAACACCGTTATTGGGAAGGGGAGCGATGAACCCTCTCTTTGCGTTCTTAAAACTCTCTTTATCGTTAAAGGGATACATATCGTATAACGATTTATTTTTCTCTTTGGTGAATGATGTGGCATCTTTCTGCTCTTTATCTAGTGACGCTAGGTTTTTTGAACCCTGCCCGCAACTGAATAAAAAGAGTGCTGTTAAAATTGAAATAAAGTATTTCATATACAAACTCCTAGATCTGTGTCTATTCTCTTATGGACGTATTTAAAAAAAACCGCCGTCTCTTCATCGATCCTCTGTTGGTATCTTTGCTAAGACTTCGTTATTTTTTGGGAACTAAAGGGTACCTCTAAGAAACTCTTTTTCATCTCTAACTAGATCTTTTTCTGTCAATCCCAAGAGTTTTCACACCGTCACTAAAATACTGATTTAGTTTCGTACTTATCATTTCGCAAAACTCCGTTTTTAGTTCCTTTACTTGACAAAAATATCTTCGTTATTTTCTGAAATCGAATTTTAGAGCTAGCCTAAAAAAAGAAATATTTTTTTTGCAGATGGGTACCTCCTCTGATTCATTTTTACGAATTGTATTCCCTTTTTTAAATCAATCAAAAAAAGAATACAAAGAGTACAAAATCCCGTTTAACTTCGTATTTGAGTACTTAAATGTTCATAAAAAGAGAACAAGTCAAATTTTAAAGAATTTTTCTTGCTTTTTATTTCACGACTTTTTTTCAAAACGAAGCTGAGAGATCCTCCCCTTTTTAATTTATAAATTTATTTTTATAAATCCTTTAAAGGTAGTAAAAAAACCGTCAAAGATGATAAAATAGTACGAAATCCAAACGACCTCCGTACAAGGAGGTATAATGATTATAAAAAGAGTAAAAACCAAACTTTTAGAAACTTTTTTTACTTTTATTTCACTTCTTCCCCTAAAAAATTATTTTAGAGGGAGAGAGTGAAGAAAAGAGAGAGATAATTTCTTTAAAGACGGGGGGACGGCTGGTAAAGTGAGTTCAAGAGAGAAGGGCGAATGAGAGATAAAAAAGGGTTTTTTTTAAAACGATTCTGATATCTTTTTGAAAATAGTTTAAGTCTTAAGATCTTCTTTTACTTTTTCTTCTCATCTCTCCCTATTTTAAAAAAATAGATCGAGATTAGAACTCTTCGAAACCGAAAAGAAGGTTTATGAAACGACCGACTTTTCTCTTTCTCCTCTCTCTTCTCCCTGTGATTCTCATCCCCCAAGATATGGCGTATATAGTGAAACGGGGGGATACCCTCTACGCGCTCAGTCGAAGGTTTGACACACCGCTTGATGAACTGATGCGGGCGAACAACATCCGCTCTCCCAAAGAATTCGTCTCTGGTCTTAAAATTGTGATTCCTGGGCAATCTTCCTCTGGGAATTCAACTCGAAATTCTAGTAGTAATAGACAGCGATATACGGTTAAAAAGGGAGACACCCTCTACAGCATCGCCAAACGCAACCATCTTCCCGTGAAAGAGCTACAATCGCTCAACGGTCTTAAAGATAACACTCTGCGAGTCGGTCAATCTCTCATCTTGCAGAAGGAGAGAGGAAGTCAGGCGACAAACCAACAGACTCGCCAACAGACGACAAACCAAGTATTGAACAAGCAACCAGTGACAAACCAAGTATCGACAAAACAAGTAGCGACAAACCAAGTAGCGACAAATCAAGTAGCTCGCAAAAAGAAAAGTATCTCCGTCTCTAGGGGAGGGGAGTTAGAGGGTAGTGCCAAAGAAAAGTCGACCCCTTCTCCGACCTCAGTTGTCGTCTCCTCCCCTCAAAAGAGTAAGACTCCCCCTTCGTCCTCCCGTCAGCAACAGGGGGAGTGGCCTATTAAAGGGGTCGTCGAACCGCTCTCAGGAAAGTTGGAGGGGATTAAAATTCTCGCCGACTCTCGCGGACTTATCACCTCGGTCTACGACGGGAAAGTTGTCTGGATCGGTCCCTATCGAGGGTTTGGTAAGGTCGTCTTGATCAGTACCAAAGATTTCATCTTTATCTACGGGGGCAACGAAGAGATCTTTGTCAATTTAGGACAACAGGTAAAGAAGGGGACGCCTCTCGGGTCGACTAGCTCTGCGACCACTCCCGAGGTCTATTTTGCTGTCTATAAAAATGGAAAAGCGGTACACGATATCCAGTCTATTCTCTAGGGGTGTCGGAAGAGTTGAAAAGAGCTGAGAGACCTGCACCTCTTCTGAATCATCGAAAAGGTTTTCCTTCCAGCCCTTCCATAGGCACACACGCCGTTTACAAAAAGAATTCAACCACTTCAAAAGCCTAGAAATTCTCGACAAAATCCGATATCCTTTTTGCATATCATAATCCTCCCCCCAATAAGAAATCGAGAAACACAAGAGGTAATCCCCCATGGAAATCAAAAGACACCAGAGCC
>CAZATZ010000258.1:0-2698 GCA_964488175.1 uncultured Spirochaetales bacterium | reverse complement strand
AGAGTTCCAGCAATGAGCGAAAGAGCAACTCGAGCGGAGCGATAAAGAGGGTGTACAGAAGGGTGAGCAAGGGGGACTCCTTTTTTGTTACAGGGCACCTCTACAGAGAATTGAATCTTACGCCGTGATTAAAATATTCGAGTGCGAATCGAGTGTTGCCTTTAATTTGACTGGGCAGATTTGGCACGGTAGATTTGGCTCGGTAGGTTGAAACTAGTGATCTTTTAAATCATGGAGAGAATCAAAGGGAAGGAGATCTTCGAGAGAGCAGACCATATCCCCTTGAGGCGAGCCGATGAAGATAGGAAAATCCTTGGGTACGAATTCTCCGATGAACTGGCGACACGCACCACACGGAGGAGTCAACTCCGTCGCATCCAGACAGTAGAGAGCTAGGGCGACACCCTCTTTTTGATTCTGAGAGAGGGCTGAACACAGTGCCGATCTCTCCGCACAGATACTTAATCCAAACGAACGGTTTTCGACATTCACCCCGTGGACAACCTCTCCGTCCTTGCACAAGAGGGCGACACCCACCCGAAAATTAGAATACGGAGCGTACGCCTTTAGGCTCACCTCTTTAGCCTCTCTCTTTAACTCCTCTCTCTTCTTTTCATCGACGTTCATTTGGTATAAGCTCCCTTTCACTTCTTCTCTCTCTCCTTAATTTCATCTTGAATTGTATCACCAATTTTTCAGATAAATTTTCCACAGTATTTATTCATCTTACAACTTTTTGCCATCTTTGTTAACACACTCTCTCTCTGAATTTCTCTTCGAATCTGAGAGAGGTTTTGAGAGAGCCTCTTCAGTGTAGAGAGTTTTTCGTCGTTAAAGATAGCATGATTCACGACGACTCTCTTCTCAAAAAAAACCTGCTCTCTCTCAAAAACCACTTTCCTCACCTTGAATCTCGACTACAAGAGGTACGAAAAACAACCCCTCATCCGCCAAAAGAACTCGAAGTTCTCTCCACGAAAGAGGGCCCTCTCTCGCTTAGCTGGAAGGGACAGAGCCTCCATTCACGCTACTCTCCCAACCAAGAGGCGAGGACTCTCTATCAAAAATTAAAGGGTGATAGCTCTCATTTTATCCTAATACAATCTGGACTAAATTACTTGGGTGATGAGATTCTGAGTGACCGCAGACCCTTTCTCTGGATAGAGAGAGATCTCCCCCTCTTTCTCTACACCTTAGCCCTGCGCGATATGACGCACTTTTTTGAATCAGATTACCTCTCTCTCCTTCTCTCTCCCTCTCTCGAAGAGTTAGAAGAGGTCTTAGAAGAGGATTTTATCACCACGACAAAAATTTACCTCAACCCCGTCTTTCAAAAAGAGGAGAGATATCTCCAATTTAAGGAGGAGATTGAAAGAGTTCTCGAGAAAAGGAAAATCCGACGCTTTACCCAGCTTCGATTTCAGCAGAGATGGTTTACCAATATCTTAAAGAATGGACACCACCTCTCTCCCCAGAGAGATATTGAGAGTTACTCAAATCTCTTTAAAGGACTCAGCGCTCTTATTATCGCAGCGGGGCCCTCGCTTAGAGACGAACTCCCTCATCTAAAAACCTACCAAGAACGGTTCATTCTCATCTGCGTCGATACGGCCTACCACCTCCTCCATAAGGAGGGAATTATTCCCGATCTTATCGTCAGCGTCGACACCCAGTACTGGAACTCTCGTCACCTCGACCGACTACGAAACTTCCAGAGCGAGAATCAAAAAGCCCCCATTTTATTAACCAACTTAACTATCAACTCTTCGTTTTTACACTCCTACTCCCTCTCTTCAAAACAGAGAACTCTTTTCGCCAGAATCGGATTCTCTCTCGAAAGCTATTTAGCCCCCGGCAAGATCCACTCCGCCCCTCTAAAGTCGGGCGGTTCGGTCACAACGGCAGCCTACGAATACGCACGTTTATTGGGGTTTGAATCCCTGTACTTCGTCGGAATGGATATGGGATTTCCCAACAGACAGACGCACGCAACGGGGAGTTTTTTTGAAGAGAGAGCGGGGTGGATTCAGAGTCGATTTTTTCCCCTGTCTCAGCAAAATTACCTCTACCTTCACGACGGTCTTCTCAGTCTGCGTCAGAACCACTCGGGTCAACCGGTACTCTCAGACAGACGAATGCAGATATACATCGAGTGGTTTGAACGTCGCGCCAAAGAGAGCGGTTCACCATCTCTCTACACGCTCTCTCAACAGGGGGTGAAAATCGAGGGCGTCCCTCTCGTTGAGAGAGACTCTCTCCTAGAATTTCCTAAAATAGAGAGGGAACGACGTGAGTGTATGTCTCTCTTGGAAAAGAGTTTAGGTCAGCCAAGAGAGAGAGAAAAAGAGGTCGAAAAACTTAAAAGATCCCTCTTAAAAGAGATAGAGAGTCTTGAGAAACCGATTGCTCAACTCCTCTCGCTTCTTAGTCGACCCATCGAGAGTGAGGAATTTCACTCTCGATTGAAAGAGTGTGAGTCTCAGATACGCAACACACCGATCAAGGAGATTATCGGGGATATTTTAGACCCCTACATGGAGCAAATTCTCTCACACGAGCAAGAGTCACTAGATCGGTACACGAAATCGAGAGGTCTCTACCGAGCGATGTCTCAAGCGTGTGTCTCTCTTCGAGAATGGCTCATAAATACCCTTCCTCCGACCCTTCCTCGTTCGCATTAAAACGACGCCAAAACAAC
>CAZATZ010000257.1:0-2702 GCA_964488175.1 uncultured Spirochaetales bacterium | reverse complement strand
CCTGAGAGATCAACAGAGATGAGTCCACGAGCTCCTGAGAGAGCGAGTGAGGGCGGTTCAAGAATTATGATCTCTTCAGACTCAGAAATTGATCTGACCAAGGGAAAATCTTACTTACAGATTGGTGCGTATACGAAAGAGGACTCACTACAGAAAGCCTTTTTCACCCTGAGTGAAGATCTGCGTAAAGGGGGGTACCAGTTTCCTATGACGGCTGTTGAGAGTTCTGACAAGAAATATAGATTATTTGTTGGTCCTCTCAATCCAGACGAAACTGGAGTCGCGTATCTGAGACTAAAAGACTTGAACTACGGGGCTTTTATTCCCGTCGACCCAACCTATAAGAAGAGGTAAATCCCTTCGTTTAGCGAGAGAGGTACCCTTTGAAGAGTTCTTCTCGCTATTCTTTTTCTATTGCCCCCCTCTAAAATTGATTCTTAGAGGGGGCTTAATAAAACATTCCTTTTCTCATTTTTCCCTTGTCTTATTTCTTAGGGTTGATCAAAGAAGAAGGGGACTCCGAATTTTTCAAATTCTACCCTCTCCTCGGCAAAGTATTTCTCTTCGATCGGGTCGAATCCACCCTCATCGATGAACTCTCGAAGGGCAACATTTACCATGTCGCGCAATTCGGCAGAGTCCTTATTGAAACCGACAGCCGCCCGTGTTTGTGAGTTAGGAATCCTTTCAAGGGTCGTCTTTGTCGTCTCTTTATTCTTTTTCCACGCTTTGAGAACGGTCAATGAATCGATAAGAAGAGCGTCTTCTCGCTCCTGAATAATCTCTAAGATCCCAATCCCAATTTGATCGATGATTTTGACCTCTGCGTTTGGATAAGCGCCTTGTAAGATAAGATTGTGTCCGATGGTTCCGTTCTTAACGGCCAAGCGAACACCCTCTTCCTTGAGATCGCCAGCTGAATTGATACTCGTGTCTATCCCCGCTAGGTATGAGACGGAGAAGGTCGCGTAAGGAATTGAGAAATCTATCTGTTTTTCTCGCTCTTCGGTCACCGCCATCGAGGAGATGATCATATCGATTTTTTTGGATTGTAAGGCGGGGATGAGTCCCGTCCAGCGTATGCTCTCAATCTGAACCTCTCTGCCTAGTTTTTCTCCAATGGCGTTGGCTAGGTCGACGCTGACTCCCGAAGGCTCGCCGTCAAGGTTCGTTGTTTCAAAAGGGGGGTACTCTAACTCCATTCCGACAATAAGCGGTCGCTCTTGAGTCTCTTTTGACTCCTCTTGTTTGGTACACGCTCCTAGTAAGAGAGTGATGAAAAAAAAGGCAAGGTAGAGGTATCTGGGTTTCATAAATAATTCCTATTGCTGTAGGGTCTCTCTAAAAAATTTTATTAGAGAGACCGAAAAGGGGGAGTAGAACAAGGACTTTTTAGAGGTACTCCGAACTCGATCGTTTCGATCAATTCAGCGTCTGATTCTCACTGATGGGGAAAAATGATTTAGAGGTGCCTTTCGCTCTGGTAAGCTCTCTTGGCAGAAGACAGAGACCCCCTCTAAAATTGATTTTGAGAGGGGTCTTAATAAAACGTCCCTTTTCTCATTTTTCCCTTGTCTTATTTCTTAGGGTTGATCAAAGAAGAAGGGGACTCCGAATTTTTCAAATTCTACCCTCTCCTCGGCAAAGTATTTCTCTTCGATCGGGTCGAATCCACCCTCATCGATGAACTCTTGAAGGGCAACATTTACCATGTCGCGCAATTCGGTAGAGTCCTTATTAAAAGCGATTCCCACATTCGACTCGGAACCAGGAATCCTTTCAAGAGTGGTTTTGGTCGTCTCTTGATTCTTTTTCCACACCTCGAGGACGGTCAAGGGATCGTAGAGAAGGGCGTCTTCGCGTCCCTGCGTCACCTCTAAAACTCCGATACCGATCTGATCAATGATTTTGACCTCTGCGTTGGGATAAGCTCCTTGCGTAATAAGAGTGTGTCCGATGGTTCCGTTCTTAACGACCAAGCGAACCCCCTCTCTCTCAAGGTCAGAGACCGAATTGATCCCAGAATCCGCCGAGGCGAGGTAGGAGAGGGAGAAGTAGGCGTAAGGAATCGAAAAATCGATCTGTTTCGCTCTCTCTTCGGTAATCGACATCGAGGAGATGATCATATCTATTTTCTTCGATTGAAGAGCGGGGATAAGTCCAGCCCAGCGTATACTCTCAATCTGGACCTCTCTACCTAGTCTCTCTCCAATGGCGTTGGCTAAGTCAACACTAACTCCCGAAGGGTCGCCGTCAAGGTTCGTTGTTTCAAAGGGGGGGTACTCTAACTCCATTCCAACAATGAGCGGTCGCTCTTGGGTCTCTTTTGACTCCTCTTGTTTGGCACACGCACCTAGCAAGAGAGTGGTTAAAAAGAGAGAGAGGTACAGGTAATTGGCTTTCATAAATAACTCCTATTGTAGTAGAGGTCCCCTTAAAGATTAGAAAAGGGCGACTGTTAAAAAAACATTCGGATGAATGTATCGGAATAACACTCTAATATCAAGTGCAAATAGAATAAAATGATAAGGGTTTTTTAGATATACCTATAAAGAGGAAGAGGAGAGAGTGAATAACCTATCTTTTCTCGAAACAGAGTGAAACTTCACGATATTTCGAGGGAGTGCTATCTATCAGATTGTATCTTCTCGATTTTTGATGTACATTTATCCGTGCAAATCTTGATCCAAGTTTTGATCCAA
>CAZATZ010000256.1:0-2715 GCA_964488175.1 uncultured Spirochaetales bacterium | reverse complement strand
CACCTCTTTACCAGAGAGAACATGAATCAACTAGAGGAGGGAAAAGAGTATAAAGACTACCTCAACCCAGACTCTTTAGTAGCGTGGCACGAGGCGAAAGCGGAGCCTGAATTACTCTCTCTCTTGCCGAAAGAGCGGTTTCAGTTTATGCGAATGGGATACTATTTTCATGACAAACAGAAGAGTGAGAGTTCTGAGAAGCCCGTCTTTAACCGCATCGCCTCTCTCAAAGATGGATGGGCAAAGGAAAGTCAAAAAACCAATCAGAAGGAAAATCAGAAGACAAAATAAAGAGGAGCGAGAGGGGCAAATCAAGAGAATAGGAGTTGTCCTCTCTCACTCTTTTGAAGAAAATCGAGAGAGTTAGCTGACTTTTCCCTCTTTGATCTTCTCTGTTTTGATCGTCTCTTGGTTGAGTTGTAACTCGTACTCCTCTAAGAGTACCCTTCCCCCCTCGACTCGAAGGGGAAATTGAGCAAAGACATCAATTTTCACGGTCTTTCCGCTGGTCTTAACTCCCTCAGCCCCTGAAACCTTCACGACACTTCCTGGGTAACTCCCCGCAGAGCTTAAAAGTTCCAGCTCGGATTCGTCGGAGTTCTCCGCCGTTAAAACCATCCCGTTACTCTCAATTCCACGCAACTTCGCCGGCTTTAAGTTACTGACGATAATCACCTCTCTCTCAAGAAGCTCTTCAGCGGTGTAGAAACCGACTAATCCGCTAACGATCGTGCGGGGTTCTTTCTCCCCAACATCGATAGAGATAACGAATAATTTTTCCGCATTGGGGTGTTGTTTCGCCTCTAAGACCTTTCCCGATTTCAAGATGATCTGTTTAGCAAACTCCTCTCCAATCCCTCCAAACGTCTTCGCTTGGACGCCCGAGTATTCTTCTCTGAACTCTTGCATACGTGTATCCTCTATCTTTTCAAAGAGAAGTTCTCTCTCCGCTAACTCTCCTAATCCTCGCCAATCTCCGATTTGATGCCAGTCAAAATTGTCAAATTGAAACATTTTAGCCATTTTATCGGCACTATCGGGGAGAAAGGGTCTCAGAACAATACTGAGATCGCGCAGAAGATAGGCGAGATCGTGAAGAAGTCCCTCGGCTTTAGCGGGATCCTCTTTACATACCTTCCACGGCTCAGCGTGTTGGAAGACCTGATTGCCTCTGTCGGCTATCTCAAAGATAGTGCGAAAAGCCTTCTTGATTTTGGCGTGTTCTAAATCGTTCGTTAGATGACGCATTTTTAACATCATTTCGCTATAAAATTTCTGGTCGCTCCCCTTTCCCTCGGCTCCTTCCAGCTCGGGGACTCGGTTTTGATAAAATTGTCGTAAAAAGGAGGAAGTGCGGTTTAAAAGATTGCCTAAATTTCCAATCAACTCTTTATTAACCTTGGTCTGAAAATCCTCCCAATTAAACTGATAATCAGAACTCTCGGGTCGGTTGTAGTAGATGTAAAATCGCCACACATCGGCTGGGATTCCCGTCTTTTGACAGTCATTGCCAAAGATTCCCGTTCCTTGACTCTTCGAAAATTTTCCCGTCTCGTAATTTAAATACTCGGTGGAGGAGAGATGGTGGACCATCGTCCAACTAATCCCCGTGCAGAGTTGCGTGTAGGGAAAGACAACGGCGTGGAACGGAATATTATCCTTTCCAATAAATTGATAGAGTTGAACGTCTTGGTTATTCCACCACCACCGCTGCCAGTCGTCGGTATGTTCGGCGGTAAGAGAGATATAGCCGATAGGTGCATCGAACCAGACGTAGAAGACCTTATCCTCAAATCCCTCTTTAGGAACGGGGATTCCCCACTTCAAATCGCGGGTGATACATCTCTCTTCGAGTCCCTGTTTTAACCATCCTTTGGTCGATTGAATCGCATTTTCTGGCCAAAATCCCTGCTTAGAGGTCTCATCCATCCACCCCTCAAACCCCGGTTGTCCCGTTTCCAGATCCAAAAAAAGGTGCTTTGTCTTACGGATTTCTGGGGTTTTAGAGCAGACTCCGCAGAGGGGGACGATTAACTCATTGGGGTCTAAGAGTTTACCGCACTGCTCGCACTGATCGCCACGCGCTCTCTCGTAGTGGCAGTGAGGACACTCCCCGACAACAAATCGATCGGCTAAAAAGCGATCGCAGGAGAGGCAGAAAAGCTGTTCGATTTCACGCTTTAAGATGTAACCGTTGTGATCGACACGATTGAAGATATCTTGAACAATCTCCGTCTGTTTGGGGGAGGATGTTCTTCCAAAGGTATCGAATTCTATATTAAACCAGCGATAGATATCGGCGTGGACTTCATGAAATTTATCACACAACTCTTTAGGCGAGACCCCCTCTTGAAGGGCCATCGTCTCCGTTGCGGTGCCGTACTCATCCGTTCCGCAGACAAAGAGCGTCTCGTAACCAAATTGCCGGCAAAATCGGGCGAAGACATCACCTGAGAGAACTTGAATTAAGTTCCCTAAGTGGGGAACGTTATTGACATAGGGAAGGGCGGAGGTGACAAGACGTCGCTTACTCATTTTTTTAAATAGACTCATACTCTCCATATTACCGTAAAGGAAGGAGAGTCGTCAATCTAGTTCTCATTTTTATTGAATGTTTATTAAGGACACCTCTAAAAAACCCTTTTTCAGTTCTAACTCGATCTTTTTTGCCAATCCATCGTCGTTGAAATACTCATTTAGCCCAGCTAAACTCCG
>CAZATZ010000255.1:0-2742 GCA_964488175.1 uncultured Spirochaetales bacterium | reverse complement strand
ACTCCGGTTTCAGTTCCTTGACTGGACAAAAAATCTCTTCGTTATATTCTGAAATCGACTTTTTAAAAGTCTCCTAAAGCATGGAAGGGTATTTTCAAAGGTATCTTCCAGAGAAGAAACCTCTCTACCCACTCCCACTCAAAGGGAGCATGGATTAAACTACTCTTTACTGTCACGCACAGCAGCAAGGGTACGAACCAACTTGCTCGTCACTCCATTAAGAGCATAGACCAAATTTTGTGCTGGCGCCTGAGCCGAACCCATTAATTTGGCGATTAACTCTAATCTCGTTGGTAACTTGGAGAAAGCCGTCATCTCTGACAGAGACATAACCTTCCCTTCGACAAATCCACCGATCATTGAAATCGGCTTCTCTTTCGAAAAATCAAGCACCGCCTTTGCCGCAGAACTAGCCTCATCATGACAATAAATAATCGCAACAGGACCGACAAGAAAATCAAGAAGTTTCTCTTCTGCCGCCCTCTCACGAAGAGCAATTTTTACAAAGCGATTTCTAACAACGCTCATGGAGTTACCGGTTTCCGCCAACTTTTGGCGTAGCTCGGTAATATCAGAGACGGAAAGTCCCTGATAATTTGTAAAAAGTAAATTTGGATACTCTTCTAACTTCTGGCGAATCTTCGCCACCGCCTCTACTTTATATGGTTGAATTTTCTTTTTCTCTTGCATGACCTACCCCTCTCTCGTCTCTATTCGTAACCCCAGACCCATGGTAGAGGCGATGGCAACAGAACGAAAATATTCACCTTTCAAATCATTTGGCTTTTTTTTCTGGACTTCCGTCAAAAGAGCCTGAACATTTTCTACGATCTGATCATCCTGCATCGATAGCTTTGCCACAGAGAGATGGATAACATTTCCTTTATCCACCCGAAATTCGACTCTTCCCTGTTTAAGCTCCAAGACAGCCCCTTTGAGATCATTCGTTACCGTACGAGTCTTCGGATTCGGCATCAAACCACGACGACCCAAGACGGGACCGAGACGACCCACATCCTTCATCATATCAGGAGTCGCAATACAGACATCAAAATCGAGCCATCCACCCTGTATTTTAGCAACAAGATCGGCGTCTCCGACAATTGTGGCTCCCGCTTCTTGGGCCTCTTTCGCCTTCTCGCCCTTCGCAAAGACAGCAACTCGCTTCTCTTCACCAAATCGGTGAGGGAGAGCGAAGGTATCACGAACGGTATGATTCTTTTTCAGATTAAGAGCGATCGCAACATCGATGGTCTCATCAAACTTTACGTAGGCAATTTTACGCATTAACGCAACGGCGTCGGCCAGAGTGTAGACCTTAGTCGGGTCTACCTGTGCCATCGCTTCTCTATATTTTTTTGAACGCTTCGCCATTCCTATCCCTCCACCGTTAAGCCCATACTTCTGGCTGTTCCAGCGATAATTTTCATCGCTGCCTCGATATCGTTGGCATTTAAATCTACCATCTTCTCTTTCGCAATCGACTCTAACTGATCGCGAGTTACCGAACCAACCTTCTCTTTATGAGGGACAGCAGAACCACTCTGTAACCCAGCCGCTCGTTTAAGGAGAACCGCCGCAGGAGGCGTCTTCAACTCAAATGTAAATGACCTATCGGGGAAGACAGAGATCACGACCGGAACAATAAGTCCTTTCTCGAACTTACTCGTGCGGTCATTATACTGCTGAACAAACTGCGGAGCAGCAACTCCATGAGGCCCTAACGCAGGACCAACAGGGGGCGCGGGAGTAGCAGAACCCGCTGGCAGTTGCAACTTGATAAGCGCTACTGGTTTTTGTTTAGCCATTAAAACTCCTTCGGTGGTGTGGTCTCTTCAATTCCAAAACCATGGCTCGTCTTTCGACTTCCACCTATAAAACAAGACTCAAAATGTTCTTTAAAAATCACATCAAAAAATTCTAAAAAGTAGTAACCCCTTGCGAGAGAGGATAAAACCCAAGACTCCCCTCTAAAGCTTCTCTACCTGAGAAAACGAGAGTTCAACAGGGGTGTTTCGTCCAAAGATACCGACCGACACTTTCAGACGACCCTTCTCTTGAACCACCTCATCAATCTTTCCAGTAAAGGAATCAAACGGCCCGTCAACAATACGAACCTCCTCTCCTTCAACAAATTCAACAGCCCAGCTCTTTTGAATTCTCGACGTAGAGATCTGCCCACTCTTTTGTAAAATCGAACGAGCCTCTTCATCTGAGATAGGAACAGGGGGCTTCCCCATCTGCTGACCAACGAACCCCGTGACTCCATCGATACGGCGAATAGCACTCACCAACTCTTTCCAGTTCGTCTGATCGATATCCATCTCAAGAAGAACGTAACCAGGCAAAAATTTCTTCAGCGTATCTTTCTTCTTCCCCTTACTATCCCTCTCTACGACGTGCTTTTCGGGAACTCGAACGCTAAGAACACGTTGCACAAAGAGAGGATCTTCCAAGAGAGAGGTCAGTCGAGCTTCGATCTTCTTCTCGTACCCAGAATACACATGTAACACATACCAACGACTTGCCATATCTAACTCACATTACAATAAAAAAAGAAAAGAGAGAACTCTTTTCTTACGAGACGGGAGAGAAAAAAACCTCCCCTTCATCAGAACCCTCTTTTACAAAACACATCCAAAACACATCTAAGACGTCTGCAACACGCTCTCCCAGAGAAGAAGGTTGCGTACTCTATAAAATCCGGCGTACTCTACAAAATCAATCAACGGGAAATCGAAA
>CAZATZ010000254.1:0-2858 GCA_964488175.1 uncultured Spirochaetales bacterium | reverse complement strand
GTGTTTTCGTACACGTTTCATTGGGCAAAACTTCTGAATATCGAGGGGTAAGTAGCACGTCGTCAAAAGTTAACGCTTCAGATATATTTATATTATTAGTATGATTATCAGTCATAATATCTTATACTCCTAATATCTTGTTGAATCGTTTTATGGGTACCTCTAAAAAGTCGAGTTAGAAATGAAAAAGGGTTTTTTAGAGGTGCCTTATATTATACGTTGTTTTGCAAGTGGTCAAGCGTCAAATAATATAAATGCTAAAATATCAAGTGCTTAAAATCCTTGAAAGGGCAACCTTATTTAAGGACTGGTTTAAGCACTTGTTTAAGCACTTGCTCTAGGTCGTTGAATTCTCCCTCGCTCCCACCCCAAAATAGATCTCCCCCTTTTGGTTATTCGGGTTGATTATTTTGGGTTGAGCATTGGGGTTGATCATTTGGGCTCTAGGAATTTGGGCTTAACCGTCAAGCAGAGAGAGGGAATCAAGACCAGCGCTCCCACGAGGCAACTTGCGACCGAGAGAACGATCGACATTCCAAAAAATTGAATCGGTTGAAACGCCGAGAAAAAGAGGACGGTAAAACCAAAAATAACAGAGAGAGCGTTAAAAATAATCCCCCTTCCCGTTGTTAAAAGAGTCTTTTTCGTCGCCTCTTCGTAGTTCAAGCCGTTTTGCCTCTCCTCTCGATACCGCCATAGGTAGTGGATCGTATAGTCGACCCCGATTCCAACCATGATCGAGGAGATCATAACCGTTGAGATGTTGAGAGTCAGGTGGAAATATCCCATCGCGCCAAAGACAATGAGCAGGGAGATTAGTAGAGGGATAATGCCAAAGAGTCCCCCCTTAACCGAGCGGAAGAGGATGGCGATCAGACCTCCGATGATCACAAGCGCGAGGCTCAAGGATTTTATCTGTCCATCAATAATGAGATCGGCTAGGTTGTCGAGAATCACAGACCACCCCCCCATCGCTTCAATAGAGTCGTCGCCTGCGATAATCTCTCGCACACTCTCTGTGACCGCCCGAATACCCTCGGTACTGGCGTCATTCACTCGGATCAAGAGCTGAGCATTTTCATAATCGTAATCGAGAAACTTATCGAAGTCTTCTGGATCTCCCCCCGAAATCTCATAGAGAAAGAGGAAGTTTCGAATCGCATCTTCGCTATCGGGAATCTTGTTATACTCGGGATCTTCGGGGAGATAGATCGCCTTGCTTATCTCGAGGATCGAGGTGGCAATGGAGCTCGCTGAGTCGACTTGCGGGAGCTCTTCAAACTTATCTTCATACCGCTGTAACCTCTTCATCGCCTCAGGTGAGGCGATATTATCGCTCATCAAGAGGGAGATATTTTGAGAGCCTCCCAACTTATTATTGAGCAAGCGAGAACCGACGTTGAGAGGGTTGTCGTAGGGGTAGTAGCTCTCTGGGTTTGCGTCTACTTTGATGAGAAAAGCTCCCGTTGAGATGACGACCGTTGCGATAATGGTCGTGAGAATAATCCCCTTTTTCCGTCGAACTACCGACTCTCCCAACCAAGCTAAAAGGCGGTTTAACCCGTGGTTTTTATCGGTGTGAATCTTCGGCAACGTGGGGGGTAGGAGAGCGATCACCGCAGGGATAAAGATAATGCTCGCAAAGAGAGCGTAAGCGATCCCGATGGAGGAGAGAAGGGCTAGTTTTTTGACGGCCGTTAAGGTGTTGGTCAGGAGGCAGAGAAAACCGCCAATCGTGGTAATTCCCGTCATCAGAACCGGTTTTCCCAGAGAGAGAGGCAGTCGCCTTGCGATCTCTTTTCTGTCGAGGTTGGGATTGACCGATAACTCCTCCTGATACCTTGTTATCATGTGTATTCCGTAATCGTTGGCGATGGCGATCATACTGACTGGCAGAATCATCATCGGTAGCTCCAACTTCCAACCAAAGAGTGAAACCACCAAGAAAGAGAGTTGAATGGAGAAGATAACCACGACAAAAGGAAGAATCGCCCCTCTGGCTTGACGGAAGAAGAAGGCCAAAAAAACCAGCATGAGAAGAAGTCCAGCGGGCATGAAGAGAAGGAGATCTCCGCCCATATTGGCGATCATCGAATCTCTCACGTAGGGCATTCCCCCCAGATAAACGGTCTCATCTCCTGGATATTCTATTAATATAGCCTGAATCTTCTTGGTGAGGTCTGCATCAAGTGCGCCCACCGCCTCGATCCCCATGACAACGGAGACCGTCGAATCCTCCGAGATAACCGTTCTTCGTGTGATGGGGTTTTCTAGTAGCTCTTGACGCAGTTTTTCGCGGTCAACTTCGTTGGTTGGGATCTCTTTGATCGCCGAAGAGACGTGCATCGCCTCCTCGTCTCCGTAGATGCGCTTCGACTCAAAGAGTGAGATAACCTCATCCAACTCTCTCAATCGGGTGAATTCATTTGAAATATTCTTAATTCGCTCGAGGGTTTTCTCTGCAAGAACATCCTCTGTTTCAAAGGCGATATAGACCAGTTCATTCCCACCGAAGAGCTCTTCTATCTTGTCGGTGTCTATCTTCGCCTGAATGTGATCGGGGAGAAGATTTTTAAAGTCGGAGTCCAGTTGAATTTGAAACCACTCTTTCCACTGCCAATTTTTTATATCATCGGGCCAATCAAAGATCTGGGTCAAAGAGAAGAGTGCAACAAGGGCAAATAAGAGAATCACGGGTTGCGGACGTTTGAAGAGATGGGTAAAAAATGCATCTGCTTTCGCCATAAGAGGGCTGCTCCTTTTTTTGGGGGGGGCATTCTAGGTTTCCCCCGAAATTTAACTCGATGAAAAATGGACGTAATCTCCCCAAAAAAGGAGGGAATATGAAAAATAAAATT
>CAZATZ010000253.1:0-2860 GCA_964488175.1 uncultured Spirochaetales bacterium | reverse complement strand
GATCCTCCTCTGTGAAATGATACCCCTCGTTGAGACGGATTTCTGTGACGATCTGGTTGACGCGGGTAATATCACTCTCTGTTTGACGAGTTGCCGCATCGAAAAAAACACTGATATAGAGAGTCGAAAAGAGGAGTTGAAACACGACGACGAGGTATCCACTAAATCTTACAAGGGGGTATCTCGTCTTTAAAAGAAGAGTGAGAGTTCCTGCGAAAATCCACCCAATCGTAAAATATCCCCGAGGGGGGATATCTAGATCTAGAAGACGGGGAAGATCAACAGCGATTCGAATCCCAAAGAAGAGAAGGAGAACTAGCCCAAAAGAGAGAAATCTATCCCTTTTAGAGAGTGCATTTCTCCCCATATTGTCGAGAACACCAAAGAGTCCCAACGCTCCCATCAGGTAGAGCAAGAGGGCGAAAAGAGAGGAGAAATGAAAGAGAGTGATGCCAATCGGTCGGAAGAAAAGAAGAGAGATATTTTTTAAAATTTGACTCACCGAGAGAGAGGGTTTTGAACCGTACCTCCCCCACAATCCAAGATCGTAAAATTGGAGAATCATTCGATTGATAAGTTCGCAGAGAAGATAGGAGAGCGCAAGAAAAACGAGCAAGAGAGAGAATCGTATCGCAAGAGGTTTTAAATCCGAAAACTCTCTTATCTTTAGTATCTCAAAAATCGCCCAGAAACAGAGAACAATAATCACAGCCTGTAAGTTGACCTGATAAATACTAACTCCCAAAGCGGCCATGAAAAGTGCCAGAGGAGTCCATCGATAACTTCTCATAACCAGTTGAAGAGCGGCGAGAAGAAGAACCAACCCCACCGTGATGGAGGTATTTGTATTAAAGTAGAGATTGTGCGCCCAGTAGGGTGAGATAGCCGTAAGAGCGATAACTCCAAAGAGAGAGACGGGATCTTTTATCTTCCAAATCTTCGCCGTTAGGTATCCCGACAAGGAGAGAAAAAAGAGAGAGAAAAGAGTATTGAAGTAGGGCAAGATATGGAACACTTCACGAAAAAGGAGAGCATTTAAGAGAGAGGCTCCCCAACGTCCATTCCAAGCACTTTGAGAGTACCAAGTCGTATTGAGAAAGAAGCGTTCGTAGTCGTCTGTGGCGTAACTGATGAAGAGAATCTTCGCTCCATACGCTAAAAGAATGAAAAAGAACGCTCTTACCCAGACCTTGATCTCGTTTCGGTTTCTATCGTAGAGTTTTTGTAAGTACTCTTGGGGACTCCTCTGCAGTAGGAGAAGAAATCGACTCTTTCCCATCACGAGAAAGGTCACACCCAGAAGAAGGGCGAGAACCCCTCCCGCCACGGATGCTACTCGAAAGATCTCCAACAACTCCAACTTTTCTGGAGCGATGGAGCCGTCATTTGTGAAATACTCTCCTACAAAATCGGGCGTCATCACCACCGAGAGAAAAATTCCTAGAACGCCAAAGAAAGAGCAGATACCGACAAAAATAACGCTCGTCAAATCCAGCCTCTTCCAATCTCGATTTTTCTCTTCTATCACTTCTCCGCCTCTTTCTCGCTTCTCACTTCTATCTCGCTCGCTTAAAAACCCAAAATTTTCCAATCGGATACGAGATCATCGGAATAATCACCGTAATTATCCCCGAACTCAGTCGGTACGAGAGTCCGATCGCATCGTGAAAGAGATACGTACACCCAACCGTTACAGAGAGGTTAATTCCACTCAAAACAAGAAACTTCCAGCTACGGTGGTGGTGCTCCGCCTTTACTCGGTAGGTGAAAAAGATATGACCAAAATAACTGACAAGAACAGAGGCGAGCCATCCCAGACTTGCTGAGAGGTAAGAGGGGGTATTAAACCGGTCCAAGACGTTACTTCCTCCCCAGTAGGTGGCGGCGGAGAGAAGACCGACCAAGCCGTAACGGATCAGTTCTGAGAGGTGAATCCGAATAAATTTCAACCACCTTTTCACCACGAAGACCCCTTCTGACCCAACATTTTCACGCAACGTGTCATCCCATCTATCATCCCATCTATCATCAACGGATTCCCCATTTTCAGGTGAAAATCTCGTCCCATCCATAGCCCCGTCCATATAAGGCACCTTTAAAAGATACCTCGTTTTTGAACAAAATGAGAGTAGTCTTATTCCACAAATTATAAAAGAGATCTTCTCAAAAGTGTATAAAAACCCTAAGAGAAACACATTTTTTAGATCTCCCTCTGCGCCTCTCCCAAAAAAGAAAAGACTAACACGAGATTCTGTATCAAAAAATAGATGATTTAAATACACTGAACCTTTATTCAACGAGGGAGAAATAAAGAGATGAAAGAGTTTACCTTTATCGATCTATTCGCGGGGATTGGAGGATTTCACCTAGCAGCGAGAGAGTTGAATGGAAAGTGTGTATTTGCTTGCGAGATAGACCAAGAGGCGAGAAAGACGTATCAACACAACCACTCTATCGAGCTGGAAAACTTCCCCGAAGATATACGATCTGTCGAGCTAAAATCATTGCCAAATCATGATATTTTATTTGCTGGATTTCCGTGTCAACCATTTTCTCAAGCAGGATTTCAGAAAGGCTTCGAAGACGCAAGAGGTGATTTATTCTTCTATCTTCGAGATATTATAAAATCCAAAAAACCAAAAGCGATTTTCTTAGAAAATGTGAGAAGACTTCTCACGATTGACGATGGAAATACGATTAAAACGATACGAAACTCTCTAGAGGAGTTGGGGTATACGGTGTACATTCATCGTGTCAAAGGTTCAGACTATGGATTACCTCAGCACCGCCCGAGAGTGTTTATCATAGGGTTTCAAGAAAACGTAGAATTTAGCCCTCCTGATAAGATCGATCTTCTGTA
>CAZATZ010000252.1:1169-2863 GCA_964488175.1 uncultured Spirochaetales bacterium | reverse complement strand
TCTTCCTGGAACGAGCGTATTTAATTTTTTTCTGCTAATGGTTGAGCTAGCCTGGAACGGGAAAGAGCCCGCTTCGCACCTCCAAGGAGCCTCCCTCGCTCTCAGCTCCTCTCCCTCCGAGGCACTGGAGATACTCGTACTCATGGACAAACCCTTCGATAGTCTCTTAAAAACGACTTCAGAAGAGTTTAGAAGAGAGCTGTTAGCGAATGATTTTTCATTTCTTCTCTGCCCCATTCTAGAACCGATCTATCCCCAGATTCGACCAAAATTTTTTCCGCAGTTAAGTGCACTCCCATGGGACGAAGTTCTCCAGCAAATAGAATCGATTCAGGAGATAGGCAAAACGTACAGCAATCGACTCTTACCCCAGATGCTTTTAAATGAACACACAGGGGTCATTCGCTGCTTTATCTTTTTTGTCAAACTGAATAAAGCCTTCTATGAGACGAAAAACTTTCAATTAGAGGAGATAGAGCCAGAGAAAAGGAGCTATTTTAGAGAGGCGGGTAAAACCCTTCTTTTAGAGATTCGTGCTATCTCCTCAAACTCTTTTCGTCCCTCGGGAGTGAAAAAGGATTTTCAGTTGCTAGAAGACGCACTCAAAAAGTTACAGTAAAAAATCCTCTAAAAACTCTCTTTTTATCTCTAACTCGATCTTTTCTAGAATCGATTTTTGAGAGGTATCCGGTAGACTTAACTACCAGAAATTTTGATTTCACAAATCTTGCTCTGCCAAATCTTGCCTCTCAAAAAGTTAGTCCCAGAGCGGAGAGGGATACTTTCCCTCTTTTGTAAGCTCTGCTAGCCGCTGAACGACGACGGGGCGATCCTCTTTGTAGGTCACACCAAACCACTTCTCTGGAATGGTTTCGACTGAGACCTCTCCCCGCTTCTCCGCCACCAGTTGATTGAGGACGAGGGGTAGAAAGAACTCGCTCTTAGGCTCCTCTCTGCGCTGCTCCAAAAATGAAGAGAAGTACTCTTCAATGAGAGTAAAAAAGCCCCTGCCAAATCCGATGAGATTCATCGAGACCTCTTCTTGCCCCGTGAGAGGAAATCTCTTACCCGACTCCTCGTAGTAGATACTTCCCCCCTCAATGCCGATCTTTGTTCGCTCTACGATCGATTTCAGCGTTTTATCGCTATTGAGATCACAGACACCACGGGAGACCGTTCCATGCTCCGAAACGGTGTTGATGAGGGGGTAACCAGCAATCACAGCGTCGCTCGATCCCAGATCTCCTCTGAGCGAATCAGCCATGATCTTATACCCTTGAAATCCGTAGTAATCATCGGCGTTGATGATAAGAAAGGGGGAGTCGACGACGTGACGAGCCGCCAAGGTAGCGTGAGCAGTTCCCCACGGTTTCTCTCGAGTGGAAGGAACTTGAAATCCCTCAGGGAGATCTTCGAGTTTTTGGAAAACGTAGCTGACTCGGCACCGATTTTCCAGTATCTTTCCAAACCGCTCTCGAAAATCGTTCTCTAACTCCTCTCTAATCACAAAAACAACGTGATTAAATCCCGCCTTTAGAGCGTCATAAAGCCCAAACTCGAGCAGTACCTCGTTGCTCGGTCCAAGACCATCTAGTTGCTTGAGTGAACCGTAACGACTCCCCAATCCAGCGGCGAGAACAACGATAGCTAAATCCTCTCTCTTTGACATACTCAATCCCTCCTAACTCTTTTTC
>CAZATZ010000252.1:0-1069 GCA_964488175.1 uncultured Spirochaetales bacterium | reverse complement strand
TACCCTAATGAACCTCTAAATCGTGTCCCATCTTCTCTTTTTTCGTCTTCAGATAATTTTTGTTGTGGTGGTTCGATTCGATCTGTAGCGGAAGTAGCGCTTTGACATCGATACCGTAATCGATGAGGGAGCTGGCCTTCTTAGGATTATTGGTCAGAAGGGATACCGATGGAATTTCCAACTCTTTCAGAATTTCAGCCGCCACACGATAATCGCGAAGATCTCCCTCAAAACCCAGTTGATGGTTGGCCTCTAAGGTGTCGTATCCCTCATCTTGTAAGTTGTACGCTTTTATCTTATTTCCTAACCCGATGCCGCGCCCCTCTTGCTTTAAGTAGATAACGAGTCCCTGCCCCCTCTCTTCGATCGTATCGATAGCCTTTTGTAGTTGTTCGCCACAATCACACCGCAGAGAGCCTAAGACATCTCCCGTAAAGCACTCGGAATGAACCCGAACGAGAACATTCTCTCCCTTTTGTACCTCACCCTTGGAGAGTAAGATGTGCTCTTTACCGTCCTCTGTTGAGGAGTAGACCGTAATCTTAAAATCCCCCTGAGCGATGGGGAGAGGAGATTGAGCGACTCTCTCGATCGTCCCCTCTTTTATCTTCCGAAATTCGACTAAGTCGGCGACGCTGATCACCTTGAGATCGTGCTGCTTGCCCATCTCTAAGAGATCGGGAAGGCGTGCCATCGTACCGTCCTCCTTGAGAACTTCGCAGATGACTCCAGCGGGCTGGCACCCAGCGAGACGGGCGAGATCCACCGCCGCCTCGGTGTGTCCGATACGTTCTAAGACGCCCCCATTTTTCGCAATGAGGGGAAACATATGCCCCGGTCTGAGAAAGTCTTGGGAAGTTTTCTTTGGATTTGCGAGATCGAGGATCGTCTTGAGTCGATCTCCCACAGAGATACCCGTCGTGGTTCCCGCAGCCGCATCGATACTTATCGTGTAGGCGGTTCCAAAGGCGTCGGTGTTTTTCTGCCCACTAGCCATTAACGGTAGTTGAAGCTTATCCGCCCTCTCTTGGGTGATGGGTAGACAGATAAGACCTTTGGCGTAACGGGT
>CAZATZ010000251.1:0-2863 GCA_964488175.1 uncultured Spirochaetales bacterium | reverse complement strand
TGGGGATCTATATACCCAGCTAGCCGCTCGTTATGAGAAAGCAGTCGATATCGAAGGGGCAGGTTCTATCACCATTCTAGGTGTTACAACGATGCCAGGTGACGATGTTACCCACCCCGTCCCTGATAATACTGGGTATATTACCGAAGGGCAGTACTACTTCCGAGCAGGAAGAATAGAGCCTTTTGGTTCGCTCTCAAGACTAAAACAGAATGTAAATGGTTCCACACGGGACGATCACCGAGCTATTATGGACGGAACGATCAAGCTTTACGCCTCTTACAAGGACACCTTGGAAAAACGTTCTATGGGATTCCTAATGTCCGACTGGGATGATAAGCTTATCAAGTACGGCGAACGATTTGAAGAAGAGATGATGAACCTAGACGTTAACGTTCCTTTGGAAAAGTCACTTGATAATGGTTGGAAGATTCTCAGTGACTGTTTTGAACCCGAAGAGGTTGGAATCAAAAGTTCTTTGATTAAAAAATACTGGGTTAGTTAATATGGCAAAAATTAAGTTAACAAAGAATGAATATAAACAGCAGAAAGATTCTCTTAAAATGTATACGCGGTATCTTCCGACGTTACAGCTAAAAAAACAGCAGTTACAGTTGGAGATTCGCACCTTTCAAGAGAAATCGAAAGTCGTAAAAATTCGACAGACGGAGCTAAAGGAGTTTTTATCCAAATGGATCGCTGTCTTTGGAGAGACATCTGCGTTGGATCGTGAGGAATTAGTTCAAGTCAAAGAGATTCACACGACGACCGATAACATCGCAGGAGTCTCTATACCGGTTTACCACTCCATCGACTTTCACGATGTTCTGTTTAATCTTTTTTCTGAGCCAGCTTGGCTCGTTTCAGGTGTCGAAGCGTTGAAGGATATGGTCGCCTTAGACACAGAGGTTTTGATGTTAGAGGAGTCTGTTCGCCGTTTAGAAGCGGAGCTCCGCACGACAACCCAGAGAGTCAATCTCTTTGAGAAGTTAAAAATTCCAGAGACAAAAGCAAATATTAAAAAGATTGCTATTTACTTGGGCGATCAAGAGACATCGGCCGTTGTTCGTGGAAAGATATCGAAGAAAAAGTTACTGGAGAAGGTGAGCTAATGATAGCCAAAATGCAGCACATAACCCTCCTCACACTTGAGTCTTCCTTGGAGAAAACTCTCCAACACTTGAGAAACTTAGGGGTTATGCACGTTCAACAAAAATCGGTGCCGAATCACGCCTCAGTAGCCTCTCTAAACGAGAGAGAGAACAAAATATTCTCTCTGATCACCTCGTATCCCTCTCACGCAGAGAAAGCGAAAAACATTCATCGAGAAGAGCTCTTAACTCTTGTCGAAACTCTCTACGAGAAGGCCACCAAATTAAAAGAGGATGAGTCTCGCTTAGAGACGTTAAACGCAGAGTTAAATCGACTGGCTCCCCTTGGTGATTTTAACATGGAGGATTTGATCGAACTACGAACAAAGAACGTCTTTCTTCAACTCTTTCTCGTTCCACCCAAGGCGGTTCCCCCTCTCTGGGAAGATGTTTATCTCTTTCCTCTAGGAAAAGTACAGAAAAATGACTTGATCGCTGTTGTCGCCGATAGACCGCTCGAGACCGATAAGTTGCCCCTTTTTGAACTACCAGAGCACTCCCCCTCTAAAATAAGAGAGGAGATACGCCAAATAGAAGCCTCTTTAATCGAGGGAAACAAAGAACTAAATGCGAGTTTGCATACCTATAAAGGGGATTTAGAAGAGTTTCTTCAAGAGACAAAACAGGATCTAGAATTTGAAAAAGTTCGCCTTAGTACCGAATCCCTCTCAGATACCTCCGTCGTCGCCTTGGAAGGGTACGTTCAAACGAAATCGGCCCCACAAATTGAGAAAGAGGCTGAGAATAACGGATGGGGATATGAGTTACGTGAGGTAACAGATGAGGACGAAGGGGTTCCCACGAAGATTGAAAATAACTGGCTAGTACGGCTCATCCAGCCACTCTTTTCATTTTTAGACACTTATCCTGGGTACAAAGAGATCGATCTCAATCCATTTGTTCTTCCCTTTTTCATTCTCTTTTATGCGATGTTAATTGGAGACGCTGGGTATGGAGCTATTCTCTCCCTCTCCCTTCTTCTTTTCCGTAAAAAGATTCCTCCCCTCGCCTTCAGCCTTCTTCTTGTTCTTTCATTAGCGACCGTTGGTTGGGGAATGTTATCGGGAACGTACTTCGGTTCATTAGAGTTACTGATGGCGATGCCTGTTTTACAGTCTCTTATCTGGGAACCGATCGCCAGTTTTGGAGACAATCTCTACAATGGGTTCGATAGTTTCAAGATATGGCGGTACTGTTTCATTATCGGAACAACCCAGATCTGTCTGGGGTACCTAATCGCCTTTATACGCAATATACGAAAACCGAGTGCCTTGAGTGATCTAGCGTGGCTCTGTTTCGTCTTAGGAGCGTATCGAGTCGTCCTTGTTCTTGTTTTAGGTGAGCAGGGATTACCCCAATACTCTATCGTTTTAATCATTATCGGTTATATTGGTGTTCTTCTCTTCTCTCAACAGGAGAAGGGGCGAAATCCAGTCGTAGGAGTCTTGATGGGAATGGCGTGGTTTCCAATCACCTTTCTCGATAGCATTAGCAACTTTGCAAACATTATTTCGTACATCCGGCTCTACGCAGTAGGGTTAGCCTCAGTCTCCATTGCCAGCAGTTTTAATGGAATGGCCTTGCCCTTCTTTGAAAATCCTGGAACGGCGATCTTCGGGGTGTTGATCTTACTCGTAGCACACACCTTGAATCTAGTAATGGCTCTCTTAGCCGTTATCGTTCACGGTGTCAGGCTCAATCTTCTTGAATTT
>CAZATZ010000250.1:0-2943 GCA_964488175.1 uncultured Spirochaetales bacterium | reverse complement strand
CCTTAGATAGATGATAGCTTTTAACAGAATCCGGCTTATAGACTCCCCCTTTTTTAATCTTTAAATGAAAACCGAAAAATCGGTAGAAATAGATAGAAATAGATATTGATACGAGAAGAGATTTTTATGAAAAAAAGATTGTTTCACTTTCCCATCGCCATGGCTCTATTCTTCGCCCTCCTTCTTCTCGGATGCTCTCCAGAGGTAGAAGAGAATACGATTAACATCGGAGTTGCTGGGGTCTTTTCGGGCGAGATGGCCCCCTACGGCTTTTCACTTCCGAGTACAGCCCAAATTTTAGTCGATGAACAGAACGCCAAAGGGGGACTCTTAGGACGACCCATTAAACTGATCGTCGGTGATGACCAAGGAACCAATGAGGGGGCAGTTGAGGTAGCGAAGACCTTTGTTGAGGAGAAGGTTGTTGGTGTCATCGGACACACTTTCAGCAAAACGACAGAGAGTGCTCTTCCCATCTACAATGATTCACAAATTGTGACCATCTCTCCTAGTAGCTCGCTCCCCTCCCTGACTCTCAGTGGAGAGTACCCTCTCTTTCTAAGGGTGATACCCAACGATAAAAGTCAAGCCGAGCTCACCGTTGATTTTTTACTCAACACATTAAACGTTGAGAGAGTCGTGATCTTGCACGACAAGGGAGATTATGGATACAACTACGCAAACGAAGTAAGAGAGGGCTTAAATAAGAGTGGTCTTGAAGTTGCTCTCTTTGAAGGAGTAGGAGTAGCAGCAAGTCGGTATTCCAGTATCATTTCTCGCATACTCGCTGAATCTCCTGATATTTTAGTTTGGGGTGGACTTCATCAACCGTTTGAAGCAATTTTAGAGAAAATCTACAATGATGGAGTAAAGATCCCCCCCTTCATCGGCTCTGATACATTAAAAGAGGCACTTTTTGTCACCAGCATGAGAAGGATAACTGAAAAATTTTATCTCATCGGATCGACCGATACCACTTGGCGCAATGCGTATCAAACCGCTTTTAGAAAGTACTTAGCGACTCCCTTTGGGGAAGAATATCCAGGAGAATTTGACAGAAGTGACTATGTAGCGACTCAGGTTCTTCTCCAAGCGATTGAGGGAAGTGGTTCTACCGATTCTGAGAAGATCGTAGCCTTTCTCAAGTCAAAGACCTTTCACACAGCGATCGGAGAGATCGGTTTTGATGAGAATGGCGATATTACCAATTATGGATACTCTATCTATCCGATCGTTGGTAAAATCTAATTCAAAGGGTACCTTTAAAACTCGATTTTAGAAGAGAAAGGTTTATCATCGAGAGTACCTAAAAATCTCTTGCTTGCCACGATAACTCGATAACATCTATGCTCCATTCTATCTTTGAAATTCTTTCTGTTGCGACCTCTCTCTATATGGGAATTCTCTCGATCTTTATTATCCTTAGTTGGTTTCACCAAACAGGCTCGGTCTCACCTCTCTATCTCTTTTTCTATCGGTTAGCCAATCCCTACCTCCAACTCTTTCGGAGCATTCCAGGGTTGCGATTTTATCTCATCGATTTTTCTCCCCTCCTCGGCTTTCTCATCTTAGCCCTCGCCTCTCAAATATTTACCTCTTTAGCGGTGGTTGGAAGTATTAGCGTCGGACTTATTTTGGCGGTCGTCATTCAATTTGTCTGGGGATTTGTTCGATTTATGCTCACAGGAGTCTTTCTGATCGCCTTGGCACGACTTCTCTCCTTGACACTCTTTACTCAATGGGGTGTTAGAAGTTTTTGGAATGGACTCGATTGGGTCTCTAAGAAATTTTATCGTAATTTTGTCATCCACTTTCGCCGCTCTTCTATCCCTCGATTTACTCGGCTCTTAATCACCAACATGATCTACTCAGCTCTCTATTTTCTCCTCTTTTTCTATCTCATCCAGTTTGCCATACAGTCGATTTGATTTTTAGAGGCAAGAGGGAGATCTGAGGCAAGAGAACGTTGTAACACAGAGAGAAGAGAGAAAGAGAGTTTTTGTACCAACGCCTCTTTCCAAATTTTAGAGATCTCTCTCCACCCCTTTGACAGAGGGCAGATTTTTCTAGGGTACCCTCTAGAGGAAAGAACTTCCTCGGGGATAGGGGGGGACTTTAAAGAGAGTCGTTAGCGTCTGTGCGACATCGGCGAATGTCTTACGTATCCCTAAATCTTTAACCGCAAGGTGAGGGCCATAGACCAGAAGAGGTACGTGTTCACGGGTGTGATCGCTTCCTCGAAAGGTTGGATCACATCCGTGATCTGCGACCAAGATAAGAACTTCATCGGAGTCTTTCGTTTGACTCATCTGAGAGATAAAAGAGACCAGTTCGTCATCGATTCGTTGCACAGCCTCTTGATACCCCTTGGGATCTCGGCGGTGACCGTAAACCATATCGGTATCGACTAGGTTGATAAAGAGAAACTCATCTTTGTCGGGCTTCGTTGAAAAAAGAGAGCGCACTCGAGCGAGGCACTCTTCATTTCCCACGTCGTGATAACTCTTCTGAACTCCTTGCTCATTAAAAATAGAGCCAATTTTTCCAACCGCAACCGTCTCAACTCCGTTCTCAGATAGATGATCAAGGATCGATTTTTCCGGTAGTGGAAGACTATAATCTTTACGCTCCCTACTTCGAACAAAAGCGTCTGGTTCTCCCTCAAAAGGACGCGCGATGACACGCCCCACCATGTAGGGATCACACAACTCTCTCGCAATTTCACAGAGGCGATAGAGTTCTTCGACCGAATAGATCGATTTATGACACGCAATTTGAAACACAGAGTCCGCCGAAGTATAACAGATCGGAAATCTCGTCTTTAGATGTTCCTCTCCCAGCTCTTGAATAATCTCAGTTCCCGAAGCGGCACAGTTTCCGAGAATTCCCTCACAACCACTACGTTCAAGAAACGATTCAATCAAAGAAGAGTCGAAGGAGGGG
>CAZATZ010000249.1:0-2950 GCA_964488175.1 uncultured Spirochaetales bacterium | reverse complement strand
AAAGAAAAATTTGTCGTATCTCATAATGATTTAATAGTTGATTTTTTGGAAGGTAAAATCCAAGGGTTAAATCACCGATTTGGCATAAAGGAAATTGAGGATAGTGAGAGGGAGTTACACTCTGTACGAGAAGAGATGCAAAAAGCGTTTAATAATTTCTTTACTAACTTACGGGATTCAAAGCCATCACTTTAGAGGCTCCTTTAAGTCGATTTGAGTATGAGCTTTTGGTCAGAATAGGCAAGATAACAATAAAAGCACCTCTAAAAAAGAGACGACTTGCCCATTAATGCTCAGAGTTTCACAATAGTATAGCTGTTCCGTCGTCAAAATCACTCCAGAGATTGACATTTCCCTGCCTTCGACTGCATACAACCTATTATAGTGATAGATCCTTTTTTCGTGGCACTTGTAATATTCTCTCAATTTTTCTAATCTTCAGCCATGTGTCATTTTTAATGCGCCTGAGAAGTGATTTTCCAGAAAATTATCACAGAAGGGAGAGAAAGAGAATGAATCTAAACAAGAAGATTATCGTTCTACTCATTGTCGTTATTGTCTTGATGGGAGGGTATGAGTTATTCGACGACATCATAGACGATCTATACGACGACGACCGATACGAACTCGACTCTCACACCTCCTCCACACACTAACCACAATACGGCGATCTCTGGGGAGCCTCTCCACCCCTCTCAAGTTCGTACATTTTTTTTGTGTCCGAACAATACGTTGGGAAGAGAATGTCGTTAAAGTACCAGAAGAGTTACCACCATTTCAGTATTAATAAGGAGTAAAAAAATGAAATTATCCAAGATAATCACCACTCTACTTATGGGCGTTATCCTCTTTTTGACAGGTTTTAAATCGCTAAATGAGCTAAACGCTGACGACCGATACGATAACCACCGATCTAACGATCGATACGATGATGATCACCATGATGATGACGACGACGATGATCACGACGATGATGATTATGACTGGCGTTACCGTCATGGCGATGATGATCACCATGATGATGATGACGACGATCATGATCACGATGACCGACACGACAGAACTCACAAGAATAGCAAGAACCGCACGAGAGGCAACGTTGACTCTCAGACATCAGCGACACGATAGAGTATCTCTAAAAAATCGATTCGAGAAGATAACGAAGAGATTCTTTGTTAAGTAGATTTTTGTCCAGTCGAGGAGTTGAAAAGGGTGTTTAGCTGAGCTAAATAAGTATTGCCGAGAGAGAACGATAAATATTATGCTAATTTTCGTTCTACTATGTGCTAATTGCAAACAAACAAATAACCCGCTTGTAAAAAAGAGAACTTTGTCCTACAATTAATTTACTTTCCAAGGACGATTTTGAGAGAGATAGATTTATGGGTGTACCCATACATACCAGAAACAACCTTTACTAGTTTATAAAAGGTGTTTATAGCTAAAAAATTTAACTCATAAGAGTGAGATTAAACTGGGTCTTTGCGAGGGGCCAACTTAAATATTCCGTGACTTCTCCTGCCTTAGCGGTCTCTCTTCTCTCTCTCTTCTTTCTATTACTTACCTCGGGTATCTTTTCCTCCCTCGAAACAGCCTTGACCTCCCTTTCCAATATTCAATTACAGGAGTTAGAGCAGAAAAAAGATCGACGAAGCCGAGCTCTCTACTATCTGATGGAGCGTCTCGAACAGACGCTGATTACCCTCTTGATCGGTAATAATTTGGTGAACGTCGGTGCCGCCTCTCTCGTCAGTGCGATAACGATTCGCCTCTACGGTGAACTCTTTCTAGGGATTTCGGCGGGACTCTTAACGATTTTTATTCTGATATTTGGAGAGGTCACTCCCAAACGGTTAGCCCTTCTTCACGGTTTTCGCATTGCGAGAAACGGGGCGATTCCCCTCCTCTTCCTCCAACTCATCCTCCTGCCTATTTCGATCGCCGTCGGAAAATTCTCTTCCCTTCTGATGAGGATCTTCCCTAAGGAGAAGAAGGAGCTTTTTAACCTAAAATCCCTCTTTTTTATTAGCCACGCCGCAGAAAAGAGTGGGAGTATTACCGAGCAAGAGTCTCGAATCCTCACAACGCTGGCACGATTTCGAGATATCACGGTAAAAGATCTCTGCACCCACCGCTCAGATGTGTTCTCTCTACCTGTAGACATCAGCCCTGAAGAGGCACTAAACCTAATCCTCGACTCCCCCTTTTACACGGTGATCCCCCTCTACGAGAAGAGTAGTGAAGAGATCGTCGGAATCGTTCGAACCAGAGATATTATCGAGTCAGTGACGATTACCCCCTCGAAAAAGAGTCGATTGGGGGAGTTAAAACGTCCTGCGACGTTTGTCCCTGGCTCCTTTCACTTAGATGAATTCTTTCAAAAAATTCACGATGAAAATCTCCGTTTGGCGATTGTTTTAGATGAGTACGGGGGATTAGAAGGGGTTATCACCTCCGCCGATCTCGTCGAGACGATGTGGGGTCTACCTACGGTTTCAAGCGACGGTAAGATTCTCGAAGAGATACAGCTCGCAGGAAACGGAAAGTGGTTTGTCGATGGGGAGACGGAACTCTCCCATTTTGTCAAAAAGTTTGACCTCTCAGAACACACCGAAAACTCCGCCGCCAAGACCGTAGCGGGGTGGCTGATGGAGCACTCCAGCACGGTACTCACTCTAAACGACTCCCTAAAACTTCCGTGGGGAGAGTTTCAGATCACAGAGACAAATAATCAAAAGATAGAGAAAATTCTCTTTTCCCCTCGACGAGAGGCGATAAGGGAGAGAGACCCCAAACAGCTCTCTTGAATCTCAGTATACCCCTAAAAAATCGATCTTAAAAAATGATAAAGAGCGGAGCTAGAGAAAAGAGTCGTAGAGAAATTCTCCAGCGTAGACACGTTTTTTTTCTCCCAACTCACTGCGGAGAGAGAGTCCGCCATCCTCCTCCA
>CAZATZ010000248.1:0-2968 GCA_964488175.1 uncultured Spirochaetales bacterium | reverse complement strand
AAAGAGTTTTTTAGAGGCGCCTAAAAAAGAGAGTTCTTGATATTTCCCCCTTTAAATAGAGGACAAATAGAAGAGAGATAGATATAATCATTCTACAGTAGTGTGCCTCTAAAAAGAGAAATCGGGTACGAGCTAAGAAACACAGCAAGAATACCGTGTCCTTCGTGGCAATGTTTGAGGATGGTTTTAAGACGGTTCTAGGACGGTTCAAAGACGGGAATAAGAGAATTCTAACGAGATTTTAACCGTAAAAACTTGGTAATAGATATTTAAAACAGAAGACTCTTTTCTGAGAAAGAAGAGAGTTTTAGAAGAACTTTTTACTAAGGGGTATCTCTAAGAAGTCGGTTTCAGAAAATAACGAATTAGAACTGAAAAGGGTTTTTTAGAGGCTCCCTAAAGAAGGAAGAGAGTAAATGAAAAGAAAAAAGATATTTGTTGTCGTTTTTATTTTAATATTCACAACTCTATCCACAACTCTTTTTGGGCAAGCTTTCTACGATGATTACTCCCAAGAACAGAGAATACAGCTGGCGTATGAGTACTATCTCGTATCAGTCGCCTATCGAGAGGTTGGCAAGGAGCAGAAGGCGAACTCTTTTGAGTCGTTGGCCTACGCTCTCTATCCCGAACTACGAAAAAATGTGGAGAGCCAAGACTTCTCCTCCTTAGAGGGAGATCTCTCGTCAGACTCCCAGTCTCCTGCTGAGAGCCAACCCATCGAGATCGTGGGAGAGGATCAAGCGTTAGATAACGAGATGTCCGACGAGATGATGGATGGCGAGATGTCAGATAGTGAGATGTCCGATAGCGAGATGTCAGATAGCGAGATGTCAGATGGCGAGATGATGGATAACGAGATGTCCGATAGCGAGTCCTCCCCCCAAGAGAGACCCCCTCTCATTCCGATCACAAATACCGATGAGTTGGCGATGGGTTCGGCTCAAGAGAGAGATGAGGCGACGGTCACCTTTCTTTTCAACAAGGCGTTACGCGGAGTGGTTGTCGAAGATGAACAGTTGATTTTCTCGACCATCGATACCGCTCTTCTCGTCCCAGACTATCAAGAGATACCACTGGATAGAGAGGAAGTAAAACAGAGGCTGAATGATTACTTTGCAGAGTACGAACTTTACGGAGTTTCACCCTCTCAATTTTACGATCTCTCCTCTCTTACGTTGGATTATCAATCCGATTCTCTTATTGAACTGAGTATTGCAACCGCTGAGAATGTAGATTCTGACTCCTTTGGGCTAAGTACCCTCCCTTTTTGGGGTCTCAATCAGACCTTTATTTATGTAAAGAAAGAGGGGATTTGGAGATTAAGTAGCGTTGAAGCGGTGAAATAATTTGTAAGGGGGCCTCTAACGAGTCGATTTTAATTTGATAAAGAGGGTAAAGGAGTTGATTATGGAAATTTCTAGTATTATCGAAGAGATTGATAATTATGAATCTCTTATTCGTGATCAATTATCTTTGATCCTCTCAAACCTTGTTATGATAGGCGAAGTTCCAGCCCCTACGTTTAAGGAATTTTCCCGTAGTTCAATTTTAGCGGAACGACTTGCACTGCAAGAAAATGTCACCACGAGATTAGATGAGATCGGTAACGTCATCGGATTTTATCCGGGGATGCAGAGCAATCGAAATATTCTTATCGGAGCTCACGTCGACTCCCCTCTCGCTTCCAATATTGATCACACCGTTGAGATCGGTCAAGAGAGAATTGTGGGAGCGAGTCTTGGCGATAACGCTCTCTCTTGCGCCGTGATGGCGACCTTGCCCGATATTTTTAAGGCCGCCAAGATAGAGTTGCAGAGCAATCTCATCTTCCTCGGGAGTGTCCAGAGTCTAGGAAAGGGATCAAATGAGGGAATTCGCACTTTTCTCAGTGACTTCAAAGAGCCGATCGCCTCGGCTATTCTCCTCGAGGGGGGGCCTCAAGGACGAATTAGTTATAACTCCGTTGGAATGCTACGTGGTGAGATCGTTTCTGAACTACCTGAGAGTTACGACTGGTCTCGACTCCATTCGGAGGGGGCATTAGAGACGATCATTGGAATTGTTCGTCGTATTCAAGGAATCCCTCTGCCGACTAGGCCGAAGACGACGATTGTTTTTGGCTCTTTAGAAGGCGGTGGACTCTCCTTTGACAAAGTAACAAACTACGCCACTCTGCGATTTGAAATTCGTAGCGAGTCGGCACATATCGTTCACACACTGCGAAGTGCGATTCAAGACATTGTCGATGAGGAGGAGTCAAAGACTCGCTCTCTTATCACCTTTCACCAAGTCGTACGCCGATTTCCTGGGGGATTGGATTATTCACACCCTCTCAATCAGGCGATTCGACATCTGTTAAAACACTTCGATATCACCCCCAGAGATATTCCCAGCACCTCCGATCTCTCGACTCTGATCGAGAAAAAAATTCCAGGAATTCTTTTTGGATTGACAAAGGTAGAGACCGTAGCGGATCTACGACAGAGTATTGAGATAGAACCTCTGATTAAGGGAATTCAGATCTTGGTAGGTCTCATTTTAGCAATCGATAGGGAGCACTCAGATGGAACTTAATAATTGGTTAAAGACACACACCTTTCACCACACCGATTTTTCTGAGATCGGGGCACTCGTCGCAGAGAAAAAGAAAAAAAAGCTTAAAATCTCTGTCTGTATTCCCACGTTAAATGAAGAAAAGACCATTGGGAAAGAGATCGTGATTCTCCGCTCGGAGTTAATGGAGCGACACCCTCTTATCGATGAATTGGCGATAATTGACTCCTCGTCGGAGGACGATACTCTTGAGGTCGCTTCTCGCTTTGGTGCCGATACCTACCTCTCCGCCGAAATTCTCCCCGAAGAGGGATTTAAACGGGGAAAGGGCGAGAATTTATGGAAGGCTATTTATCAGCTGACGGGAGATATCATCGTCTTTATCGACGCCGATATCAGTAATATTCACCCC
>CAZATZ010000247.1:0-2976 GCA_964488175.1 uncultured Spirochaetales bacterium | reverse complement strand
GTTCCTTGACTGGACAAAAAATCTCTTCGTTATATTCTGAAATCGACTTTTTAAAGGTACCCTATACTATTTTCTCTTCTTTCCTATTTTTTGAGTTTTTAACCTTAAAGCTATCCTAAAGGCACCCTGCAAAGAGACGAGTCTAAATATTATTTAAATATTAAAATCGGTGAAAGTTTATTATTCAAAAAGAAGTCAAAAAAGGCAATTCCTTTTTGCTTCCTTTTCGGGATTTTGGAAAAATGTTTTTTCAAACCAACCTCTTGTAGGAATCCTTTTCTCATTTTGCATACTTCTTTGCATCGGTCTTGGTTTTTTTTGAAGAGAGCCTCTTCGTTTTGACTCTACACCGATCTGCCACATGTTGACAAAGGAAAAATCTTTTAGTACTATCACCCCCTATTAGGGCGGTTAGCTCAGCTGGTTAGAGTACATGCTCGACACGCATGGGGTCGGCGGTTCGAATCCGCCACTGCCCACTTGTAAGAAGAACGCTCGAAAGGGCGTTCTTTTTTTTACTTATTTTTTTTACTTGTTAAAGATACCTCACTATTCCAATTTACACTCGTAAATAGATCGCACTCCCCTTTCTTATCAATGATGTATTTATGGGAGTGATATAGGAAAATGATCACGGATAGCGGTTTCTAAGGAGAGCTTGTGTCGGGAAGTCAGTTTGGTCAATTTTTTTCTGTTGCTACGTTTGGTGAGTCTCACGGCGTTGGTGTTGGTGTTGTTATCGATGGAGTCCCTCCTGGAATCCCCATCACTTCGGACGAGATACAGTATGAGATGGGTCGCCGACGTCCCGGACAATCAGATTTAACGACTCCCCGAAGTGAGGGAGACAAGATACATGTCCTTTCGGGGATCTTTCAAGGAGTCACGACGGGGGTTCCCATCGCTCTAGTTCTCTACAACGAGAACCAAGAATCAAAGGACTACGACGCCCTCAAAGATCTCTTTCGACCGGGACACGCCGACTTTACCTACCACCATAAATACAGAGTCCGAGACTGGAGAGGAAGTGGGCGAGCCAGTGGGCGAGAGACCGCTGCGAGAGTCGCTGCGGGAGCGATTGCGAAGAAGTTTCTCTCTTTAGAAGGCGTTGAGATACTCGCTCATACCAAGCGAGCCGCAGGGATTGCGTGTGAGACGTACGATCCCTCCGTGATAGAGAAAAATCCGTTACGAGCCTCTGATATGGTCGCCGCCGAAAAGATGGAGAAACGTCTGATTGAGTTAAAAGAGAGTGGAAATAGTGCTGGGGGAATCGTTGAAGCGAGAGTGACGGGACTTCCTGTAGGACTCGGTTCTCCGGTATTTCGAAAACTCGACTCTCTCCTCGCTCAATCGATGCTCTCTCTAGGAGCCGTCAAGGGGTTTGAGATTGGGAGCGGTTTTGAGTGTGTTGATATGCTCGGGAGCGAACACAACGACAATATGGACTCCGACGGGTTTTGTAGTAACCACGCGGGGGGGGTTCTTGGTGGTATTTCAACGGGGCAAGAGGTCGTTTTTCGTATCGCAGTTAAACCGCCAGCGTCGATAAAATTTCCCCAAAAGACACAGAATATTCACGGAGAGGCGATCGATTTAAGTGTGGAGGGGAGACACGATCCCATTATCTGCCCACGGATTGTCCCCGTCGTTGAGGCGATGACCGCCTTGGTTCTCGCCGATCTCTTTTTAGAAAATGAGACGCTTCGTTATCGGGAGTATCCAACAGAATAATCACTCCGAAGAGATCTCCGATTTTACTCTCATCTCCTTCTCGTCTTGCGTCTCTTCTGACTCTTTTGTCGACTCTGTCGGTACCGTCTCCGCCTCTTCTGTTACCTCTTCGACTTCAGGTTCGGGTTCTGGTTCTGGCTCAGGTTCTGGGAGTCCGAGGGTGACGAGGTATCCTGCGTCTCGTAGATTATCAATAATTCCTCCCTCGGAGAGAAAATAGCTGATCCCCAAAAGAACGAAGTAGGGGGGAGTTTCGATATCGCTCTTGGTCTTCTTTTTATCTTCAACGTTATCTTCAGCGTTATCTGAATCTTCGGCTTGAGTTGTCCCCTCTTCAAATCGAGTGATTAATTTTTCTGTAAGGGTTCGACTTCTTGGAAGAAAAAATTGCTTATTCGTGTGAGGGTATCGCTTCCTCTCTCGTTTCAAAATAAGCTGAAGATTTTCTACTCCCTCTTGATTGAAATTCGACCACAATTCATTGGTATTCTCAACGATTTTATCCCTCTCATTAATCGTCGCACTTAGCATCTTCTTCTGCTCTGAGAGGGGAATGTTTGAGAGAAGAAGAAATTGTTCTCCGCTCTTTTCCAAGCTGATAATAGGAATTTTTTTTCTCTCGGCTCTCTGAATTACTTGGGTGTCGACTCCCCACTTCGATTGAAATTCCGCCTCGTTGAGAGTCTTTGTCACAATCAACTGCTGTAGAAACCACAACTTAAAGTACTGTGCCAAATCGAGGTTGACCCCCATCTCTTCGATAATCGTCGTTAGTGCTTCGTAATCTCTCCTAGATAGCTCTTTTTTCATCGGTTTGGGATCATCGTAGAGTCCGTAGAACAGGAGGCGTTGAAACAACTCTTTCTCGTCTTGATCACGGTGATCGCTCTCGATAAGAAGAGCCTTGCTCCTCTGCAAGAGGGCGTAGACGCTCTGGGGTAACAAGTACTGATTTCTTTTTCCGAGGTGGATCGAGGGGTAGAGATACCCAACGACTCTCTTTTCGGCGGTCTGAACCGACCAAAAAAGGGGCGTCGATTTCTCTTGCCCCGTAAGAGGGAGAGGAAGAGAGGAGAGGGCGATAAGAAGAGTGAGGTTAAGAGCGGTATGGCGAACGATACCACGCCGCCTACGCGCTTGAAGATGGTAGAGAAAAGAGTGTATTTCTATTTTCATTTGAGATAAGCCTTTGAAAAATCCATTCCATACCTTTGGGGGGGGGTCGTTTTCCGAGAGGGGGGA
>CAZATZ010000246.1:0-3000 GCA_964488175.1 uncultured Spirochaetales bacterium | reverse complement strand
CTCCCGAAACGTCCTCCCTTTGGCAACCGCTGTGCGGACGTAATCACTCGCCATATTCTCCATCAAGTTATTCTTCATCATCAAGGTAAGAACGGTAAACTGACCGAGCATGTAGCAGAGAAGGGGGAGGGTTGTGTGATAGATAAGATCACCGATTTTTCCCCATACACTAAGGGTCTGAAAGTTCTCACTCGTAAATCCCCCCAAGGGGAACCAAGAGAGGTAGTAGCCAAAAAAGACGATGAGCAGAAGTCCGAAGACGAAGGCGGGAATCGAGTACCCAACAAAGAGAAGAACGGAGGTGACGTGATCCCCGACCGTTCGGTGTTTGAGGGCTTTATAAATCCCCAGAGGAAGGGAGACGGCGTAGAGAAAGAAGAGGTTGATAATACCAAAATAGAGCGAGATGGGAATCGTATTTGAAATCCGCCCTAAGACGGAGTCGTGATACCGTGTTGAGTTCCCAAAATCAAATCGAACCACCCCCCAGAGCCACTCAACGTACGCAATGAGAACCGGTTTATCAAATCCGTACAACGCCTTTAATTTTTCAATGTCTTCATCTGAGAGGGGCTGTCCCTGTACCGAGCGAGAGGCGGTGATTCCCCCTCCCGTAGGCCCCCCTGATAACTGGGCTAATTGAGCCTCTTGGATGTACTGGTCGATCGGCCCACCGGGAACAAAACGGGTCACGAGAAAGACGATGAGGGTGATTCCTAGAAAGGTCGGAATGATGAGGAGAATCCGTTTGATAAAGTAGCGTATCATGACTCTTTTTTCCTGTTTAATGACTCTTCTGAAGACGTACTCGGTCCCGTCTCTGGTTTTGTCTGTGCGTTCATCTCTTATTCCTCTCTTCTTGATCTTTTGTTGTTTCAAAAAGATGGCAAGAGACCCAGTGACCCTCAGAAATTTCTCTCAGAGGGGGGAGACTCTCGTCACAGAACGCCATCCTCTTGGGGCAGCGGTTCGCAAAGGGACACCCCTTTAAAACCGTGGTGGCGGAGGGAATGTCTCCCGTTAACCGAACTTTTTGAGAGGGGCGAATCCCCCTGCCTAGAGAGGGAATCGAGTCGAGAAGACCTTGCGTGTAGGGGTGCAAGGGGTTTCGATAGAGGTCGTCCGCCGTGGAGAGTTCGACGAGGTACCCTAGATACATCACTCCCACACGGTCGGCCATTACCTTGATAACGTTGAGGTCGTGCGAGATAAAGAGGAGTGAGAGATCTTTTTTCTCCTGTAATTCAAGGAGAAGGTTTAAAATTTGTGCCTGAACAGAGACGTCCAGAGCGGAGACGGGTTCGTCACAGATAATCAGTTTTGGGTCACTCGCAAGGGTACGAGCGATCGAGATTCGCTGCCTCTGCCCCCCCGAAAATTGGTGAGGATATCGGTGGTAACTATCTTCGGGTAGACCGACGGATTGGAGTAACTCAAAGGTTCTCTCCTGTCGTCGCCTGCGGTCGTCTTCAATTTTTAGGGTGATCAACGGCTCTTGAATGACTTCACCCACGGTCAGTCTCTGATTGAGAGAGGTCGCTGGATCTTGAAAGACCATCTGCATCTTCTTGCGGTGTTCCATCATCTCTTTTTGCGAGAGGTGAGTAATGTCAACTCCCTCTAGATGAATCTCCCCCTCCGTCGGCTCGTAGAGCCTCACGATGCTACGACCCAACGTCGTCTTACCGCATCCCGTCTCTCCCACGATGCCCAAGGTCTCCCCCCGTTCAAGAGAGAAGGAGAGACCTCGTAGCGCTCGAATCTCCTCTTTCGAGGAGAGAAAACGGCTGAGAAAGAAGGTCTGGTGTAAATTTTTCACCTCTAATAGAGGGGGGGTATCTGACGTGTAAACGTCTCTCGTCTCTTTCATCTCTCTCTACCTGTTCCCTCCTCTTCACCTCTCATTTTGCGGATCTCTTCTGAGCGAAAACAGGCGATCTGGTGAGAAACGTCTTCCTCTTTTGGTTGAAGAGGGGGTCGACTCTCTCGGCAGTGTGGCTGGGCAAAAGAACACCGTTCGTAGAAACGGCAACCCGATTGAAAATTTTCAGCGGAGGGAACCTGTCCTTCGATAGTCTGAATCGGCTTCTTGGGTTCTAACTGAAGGGTGGGCATCGCACGAAGAAGACCCCGAGTGTAGGGGTGTTCTGGTGAGTTCAAGAGGGTTTGAACCTCCGCCTGTTCGACCAACCTTCCCGCGTACATGACGCCAGCCTCATCGCACATCTCTGCGACAACGCCTAGGTCGTGGGTAATAAAAAGGACGGACATTCCCGTCTCTTGCTGTAGCTCTCGGATAAGATCTAGGATTTGAGACTGTATCGTGACATCGAGTGCGGTGGTTGGCTCATCGGCGATGAGGAGTGCGGGTCGGCAGGCGAGAGCCATCGCAATCATCACCCGTTGGCGCATCCCCCCCGAGAGCTGGTGGGGGTAGCTCTTTATCCTCTGTTTGGGGTTGGGAATTCCCACACGGTCTAAGAGTTGAAGACTCTCCCGTTCTTGCTCCTCTCGGCTTAGCTCCGTTCGGTGGAGTTGAAAGATCTCTAAGAGCTGTTGTGCGATGCTTTGAACGGGATTGAGGGCGTTCATCGGCTCTTGAAAAATAACAGAAATACGATTCCCCCGAATTTGGCAGAGTCTCTGCGTCGGAATTTTCAAGAGATCCTCTCCCTCAAAGAGAACAGAACCCGATTTAATCAATCCGTAGGGCTGGGGTAGGAGGCGAATAAGGGACATCGCCGTGACACTCTTACCACACCCCGACTCACCGACCAATCCGAAAGAGGTTCCTTTGGGTATCGAGAAAGAGACTTTATCGAGAACCTCTATCTCTTTCTCGACAAAGCGGGATCCTTTTATCCTCTGTTGGGTAAACGTAACGCAGAGATCTTTGACCTGTATCGTATACTCCGCCATCGTATCTCACTCTCTCTTTTTGGCTACTTCTAAAAAACTCTTTTTCATTTCTAAAACTCCGCCACTCTCACAAAACACCGC
>CAZATZ010000245.1:0-3006 GCA_964488175.1 uncultured Spirochaetales bacterium | reverse complement strand
TCCGTTTTTAGTTCCTTGACTGGACAAAAAATATCTTCGTTATTTTCTGAAATCTATTTTTTAGAGGTACCCTCTTTTCACTCGCTTGAAAATCTCCTCATGATTTAACCCATTTTGACTTGTTTTTTATCCCCATTCTTCTCTAAAATGGACTCTCTTTATTCGGGACTCTTTGTGTCCTTTTTTTTCGGAAGGTTTGAGCTTAGAAAAACCACCGCAGAAGATGACCCATGATGACCCATAAAGACGAGAGAAAGAGTAACAGATGGTAAAGAACGGTAGGACACCCCTTAAAAGGTAGTGACTGAGCAACCCATTTAAATAGATAGCGAAGTAGATAGCGGTTGATTCCCCTAAAAAAGAGGGAGAATCAGATCCGCAGAAGAAATTTTAGGAGAAGATTAACCTATGAGCAATAATTTAGCCAATATGCGAAATATCGGAATCAGCGCCCATATTGACTCTGGTAAAACAACGTTAACAGAGAGAATTCTCTATTTTTGCGATAAGATTCACGCCATCCATGAAGTCCGAGGAAAAGACGGAGTGGGCGCAACAATGGACTCGATGGAGCTAGAGCGAGAGCGAGGAATTACCATCGCTTCGGCAGCGACCAACGTAACGTGGCAGAAAGAGGGTCACCCCGATACGGATATCAACATTATTGACACCCCCGGTCACGTCGATTTTACCATCGAGGTTGAACGCGCCCTGCACGTCTTGGACGGAGCGGTTCTCGTTCTCTGTTCGGTGGCTGGAGTTCAGTCCCAATCGATCACCGTCGACAGACAGTTAAAACGCTACCACGTCCCACGGATCGCCTTTGTCAATAAATGTGACAGAACGGGAGCCGACCCCTTTCGTGTCTGTGATCAGTTGCGAGAAAAATTAAATCTTAACTCCGTTATGATGCAGATTCCCATCGGTCTCGAAGACAACTTTGAAGGGTGTGTCGATTTAATACGGATGAAAGCGTTCTATTTCGACGGTCCAGACAATTCTGTCAGAGAGGAAGAGATTCCCCCTGGAGTCCTCAAAGAGGCGAATCAGAGACGGGAAATTATGCTCGATGCTCTCTCTATGTTCTCAGATGAGATGATGGAGAAGATGATGAACGGACTCGACGTCTCCGAAGATTTGATCAATGAGGCGTGCCGAAAGGGAACCATCGCCAATGAATTAGTTCCCGTCATGATCGGTTCCGCCTATAAAAACAAGGGAGTACGCCTCCTTCTTGATGCGATCCGTGACTTTCTTCCTAGCCCTCCCGAGGTTGATCAGAACAACTACGCTCTCGACTTGGACAACGAAGAAGAGCACGTTAATCTATACTCTGACCCCACGAAAAAGGCGGTCGCTCTCGCCTTCAAACTCGAAGACGGGCAGTACGGACAGCTCACCTATATCCGTATCTACCAAGGCGAGATTAAAAAAGGAACCGAGCTTTTTAACTCAAAGACTCAGAGAAAATTTAAGGTTGGTCGCCTCGTTCGGATGCACTCCAACAGTATGGAAGATATCGACGGTGCGACGGCTGGAGATATCGTCGCTCTCTTTGGTATCGAATGTGCCTCGGGAAACACCTTCTGTAGCCCCAGCCTCAACTATTCGATGACCTCGATGTTTGTTCCCTCTCCTGTTATCTCACTCTCGATTAAGCCCAAGGACAAAAGTGCGTTGGATCAGATGTCGAAGGCTCTCAATCGGTTTACCCGTGAAGATCCTACGTTTAGAACCTACGTCGACGAAGAGTCAAACGAGACGATTATTCAAGGGATGGGAGAGCTTCACTTAGAGGTCTACATCGAGCGAATGCGTCGTGAATACGGAGCCGAGCTTGAGACGGGAGCCCCCCAAGTCGCCTACCGAGAGACGATCACCAGAGACGCCGACTTTAACTACACCCACAAGAAACAGACGGGTGGTTCTGGACAGTTTGGTCGTGTCGCTGGAACGATGCGCCACACGGGCGAAGATATCTACAAATTTATCAACGCCATCAAGGGAGGAGCGATTCCCACGGAGTTTATCCCCTCTTGTGACAAAGGATTTCAGTCGGCGATGAAGAAAGGAGCGTTGATTGGCTTCCCGATCGTTGGAGTTGAGATGACGATTAACGACGGGCAATCCCACGCCGTTGACTCCTCCGATCAAGCGTTTCAATCCGCTGCTATCGGAGCCTTCCGAGAGGCGTACCAGAAGGCAAAGCCAGCCATCTTAGAGCCGATCATGAAGGTCTCTGTCGAAGGGCCTACCGAGTTTCAAGGGAATGTCATGGGAAGTCTCAATCAGAGGCGTGGAGTGATTCTCTCCTCCTTGGAAGAGGGGAGTATCTCCTACGTTGACGCCGAGGTTCCACTGAGTGAAATGTTCGGTTACTCGACGACGTTACGCTCTTTGACTCAGGGAAAATCTGAGTTTACCATGGAGTTTATGAAGTACGGAAAGGTTCCTACGAGCATCAGCGAAGAGCTTAAGAAGAAGTTCCTCGAGGATAAAAAATAAGCGATAGAGTTAGAAGGTAGCTAGAAGCGTTTCACCGCCTCGCTCGCCTTCTCGCTCTCCTTCGATCCTCTTTATTATACAGGGGGGTCGGAGGAAGCTCCGCTTTTCAGCGGATTTGATCACGGCTTGATCGATTGGGATCCCCACTTTAAGAGAAGATCTATCTTCGTGAAGATAAAATCTAGCGACTCCTCTTTGAGGACGATGCGAGCGTAACGGTCTCCCACAATCTCCCCTCCAGGAAGAATCTCATAGTTGATCTCTGGGTTTCTCTGCGTATCGATCCAGAGAATCAGAGAGATACGCCCCCCCTCTATCTCGATTCCGTACGATCCCAGCGAGGAAAAGACCGTCCCTGTGTTAAAGAGGAGGGGGATTTGCCACGCCCCGTATCTCCCTGTGATATTCAACTCCCTCAACGATTCATCCCCGTATATCTCTAACTGTTGGTGGAGACCTTCTAGCGTCTCTTCCTGTTTCTCTCTCTCTTTTTCGTCGCTT
>CAZATZ010000244.1:0-3017 GCA_964488175.1 uncultured Spirochaetales bacterium | reverse complement strand
TCTCCTATATAAAAACCTTTAAGTTCCCCATTGCGTAGAATCAAATGAAATTATACGAAGATACAAGAGGGAGCTTTAGGGTACCTCTAAAAGATCGAGTTAGAAATGAAAAAGAGTTTTTTAGAGGTATCCTTTAGAAGAGTTTCATAGAAAAGAGGAGACAGACATCCTTTTGACAGAGTCGCTAGAGTTGGTGAGTCGTCTACAGAGGAGAGGAATAGTAGGTATATATGAAAGAATTTAAATTGCAGCTCGGTGCACACGAGCTAATTCTAGAGGTTGGCAAGATGGCCAAGCTCGCCAACGGGGCGGTTTTTGCCCGTTACGGAGGAACGGCTGTTCTCTCTACGGCGTGTTGTAGTTCGGAGACACGAGAGGGGCTTGACTTTGTTCCCGTCTCGGTCGATTACAACGAGCGATACTACTCAGCAGGTAAAATTCCTGGCGGTTTCTTAAAGCGAGAAGCTAGACCGAAAGATAAGGAGATTATCGTCTCTCGACTGATTGACCGCCCTATGCGGCCCCTCTTTAACAAGAAGTTTGGACGAGAGATTCAAGTCGTTCCGACAACGGTCTCGGCCGATCGTGAAAACACACCCGATATGGTCGGTATGATCGCTGCGTTTGCGAGCGTTATGGTCTCAGATATTCCCTTCGCAGGGCCTGTGGCCGCTGTTCGTATCGCAAGGGTAGGGGAGGAGCTTCTCGTCAATCCGACCTTTGCGCAGATTGAGGCGTCACAACTCGATATCGTGGTCGCTGGCTCCCATGACGGTATCTGTATGGTCGAGGGGGGAGCGAATGAGGTTGGTGAAGATCTCATGCTCGAGGCGATTGAGAAGGCGGAGAAAGAGATATCACGTCTCTGTGACTTCCTTCTTGAGGTGCAGAATGCGGCTGGAAAAGAGAAACTTCCTATCGTCGAATCGCAGGTCTCTTTTCGATTCCGTGATGAGATCACAGCAAAAGCGACACCCAAGCTCGAAAAAGCACTCTTTGGAAAAGACAAAATCGTCCGTGGAAAGAATATTAAGAGCGTTAAGAGTGAGCTATTAGACGAGTACTCCCCTCAGTTTGAAGAGGGTGAGGCGGAGCTCTTCTCCTCCCTCTTTAGCGAGCTTTCACGAGATATTATGCGCCGAGAGGTTCTAGAGAATGGTCTACGTTGCGACGGAAGAAAATCCGACGAGATTCGCCATATAGAGTGTGAAGTGGGACTTTTACCCCGTACTCACGGAAGTGCTCTCTTTACTCGTGGAGAGACGCAATCTCTGGGAGTTACGACGTTAGGTAGTGTCCAAGATGAGCAGGTTATGGATGATATCGACGGCGATAGACGAAATAATTTCATGTTGCACTATAACTTCCCTCCCTTCTGTGTCGGTGAGACGGGTCGATTGGGAACGGGACGGCGTGAGATCGGACACGGGCATCTCGCTCAGCGCTCACTAGAGCCTGTTCTCCCTAAAAAATCGGATTTCCCCTATACGATACGTCTGGTCTCTGAGATACTGGAGTCTAACGGCTCCTCTTCACAAGCGACCGTCTGTAGTGGAACCCTCTCTCTCTTAAACGCTGGTGTTCCTCTCAAGGCCTCGGTCGCAGGAATTGCGATGGGTCTGATTAAAGAGGGTGATAAGTACGCCGTTCTCTCAGACATCTTGGGAGAAGAGGATCACTTGGGAGATATGGACTTTAAAGTAGCCGGCTCTCTCAAAGGTATTACCGCCTTTCAGATGGATATGAAGATCACTGGAATCACGACTCAGATCATGAAAGAGGCTCTTGAGCAAGCGTGCAAGGGGCGTCTCCACATCTTGAATATCATGAACGAAACGATTAACAAGCCGAGTGAAACGACCTCTGAGTACGCTCCTCGCTCCCTTACGATTAAGGTTCCCCACGATAAGATTGGGGGAATCATCGGAACGGGCGGAAAGACCGTGCGTGATATCAGCGAACGTTCAGACGCAAAGATTAATATCGGAGAGGATGGAACTATCACCATCTTCGCCCAAGACGCCAAGAGAGCCGACATGGCCTCGGCGATTATTCGAGGAATGGTGCAAGAGCCAGATGAGGGTACCGTCTACGACGGAACCGTTAAGCGAATTATGGACTTTGGTGCCTTTATCGAATTTTTACCTGGTAAAGAGGGGCTCTGCCATATCTCTAAGCTAGGAAAAGAGCGAGTAACTCAGGTCTCTGATGTCGTCTCAGAGGGCGATGTTGTGCGTGTTAAGCTCCTAAAAGTGGACCAAATGGGGCGATATAATCTAAGCATAGCAGACGCTTAATTTGAATCTTTTTCTTGAAGAATTTCGCTACCCTTTCTTGTCTGGTTTTCCTTTCAAGAGAGGGTAGCGGTGATTTCAACGCTTATCTTGTCAGAGATTGTCTTGTCAAAGATTATTTTGTACAAAGACTATCTTGCGAGGATGAAAACGAAGAGGAGGCTTTTGCTCATGAGTACTGTTTCCGGTGTTAGTTCGAGTGCTAGTTTTTCACAAAGAGAGAGAAGAACTTTAATTGGTGCTGTTTCCGTCTCTCTCTTTCTTCTTTTCTTTCTCTCGTGTTCGTCATTTCCTGGGAATCAAAGCCTTTCGCCCGATGATGCGAAGGTAACTCGGAAGTTTAACGTTCAAAGACAAAAGCAGTACATTTTTAACCGTAGCCATCGCTGGATTTCTCAGTCCTTCCTGATGTCTAGGTCGTCAGTCACTTTCTCAGACTTTGAGAATGGGATGATTATGGGGCGGGGAATCTCTCAGATAACCAACGCTGGGGGAATTTTTTTCGCCAACTTCTCTTACCAGTTGACGCTGTCGAAGGGGGTTCTTACCGTCACCCTGCTCGCTTCGAGTATGCAAGGTGAGTCGGGAATCATCTACCCTATGAAATCGAAAGATTGGAAGATAGTAAAACCGAAACTTGAGGAGATTCTCCTCGACTACGTTGCGTTTATGCAAGGAGATTCTGTACCGCAAAAGAAGCCCTCTGTAGACGAAGAGAAAAAG
>CAZATZ010000243.1:0-3022 GCA_964488175.1 uncultured Spirochaetales bacterium | reverse complement strand
CTGAGATAGGCGTCACTGCTCTCATACCTCTTCTTCGCTTCGTCTTGAAACGCCTCCACAGAGAGACCATCCAACGGTATCTCGTTCTGTTGCGCATCCTTGGTAATGTCGATGAGAACGGGACCGGGGCGACCCGTTGTCGCCAACTCAAATGCGTCTCTAACGGCGGTATAAATCTCCTCTTTTTTCGTGATCAAAAAACACCCTTTCGTTACTGGCTTACTGATCCCGATCACGTCGACCTCTTGAAAGGCCTGTCGACCGATGAGTTCGGAGTGTACCTGCCCCGTGATCACGACGAGGGGAACGGAGTCGAGTTGAGCATCCGCCAAACCGGTAATGGTATTCGTTGCACCTGGGCCAGAGGTTGCGATGACAACACCGACCTCATCCCTCGCCCGTGCGTACCCCTCCGCCGCATGAACGGCTCCCTGCTCGTGGCGGACAAGGATGTGTTCGAGAGAATCCTCTTGATGAAGTGCGTCGTAAAAGGGAAGAATTGCCCCTCCTGGATAACCAAAAATCGTATGGACGCCTTGATCTTTTAACGCTTGAATGGCCATGACAGCCCCTGTGATCATATTTTTTTTCTCAGCCATCTTGCTAGTTATCTCCCTAAGGGTTATTTCATGACAATTTGATTTAGGGGAACCTATCTCAAATTTAAAAGTGGGAATCTCGGTTAAAAAATATCTTTTAACCCTCTCATAAAATCGTAAAGGGAATCGATCTCTTTGACAACCTCACCACCTTCATTCAACGATAACAAAAGAAGATTGAATTTCTTTTTTTCATAAAAGAGAGAGTCTCGTATAAACAGAACAGAGAAATCTATTTCCCCTTCTCGATGAAATCATCAAAAAGAGAGAAAAGAGGAGTTTCTAGAAAGTTCTGCCGAAACAGATCTTCAAACCCTTTCATTTTTCATTTCTCATTTTTAGAGGTGCCCTTTAGATAAAAATAGGGAGAGAACGGGTACCCATCACCCAAGATCTTTGTTATCTTGATATGACTCTTGGTATTGATCTTACGAGTTATCTCGAACTTAGAAGAGAACGCCAGATTTCACCCGATGTGACTTTAACGCTGACGAGAAAAAGGGAACCGCCTTATGCTTGCACAAAACGAAAGCCAAAATGAGAGACAAGACGAGAGCAAGAACGAAACTTTTATCCCCGACCTCGTCTCCATTATCACCCCTCTCTATAACGCAGAGCGATTTATACAGAAGACCATCGAGTCTGTTCTCGCTCAAAGTTACACAGAATGGGAGATGATCTTGATCGACGACACCTCCTCCGACAGCGGTCTCTCTATCGTCCGAGAACTCCAAGAGAGGGTGGGAGGGGAGAAGATTCGCCTCTTAGTCAACGAGGAAAACCTAGGCCCTGCGAAGAGTAGAAACCGTGGAATAGAGATCGCAAGAGGGCGATATTTAGCCTTTATCGATAGCGATGATCTCTGGCTTCCTCAAAAGCTGGAACATCAACTAGCGGAGATGAAGAGGGCGGCGGAGAATCAACAACCCTCCCCTCTCTGCTACACAGCCCACTACAAGATCGACGAAGAGGGAGAACAACTCGCCCTCTATCCTGCGATTGAGCGATTGACGTACTCTCGCCTCTTAAAGGCAAACTTTATTCGGTTTTCCTCTCTTCTCTACGATCGCCAAGCGTTGGGAACCGTCTACCTTCCCGATATTCGCAAGCGACAAGATTACGCTCTCTGCCTTCTACTTCTGCGAAAAACGGAGTACGCTCTAGGTCTCCAAGAACCCCTTCTGCTCTACCGTGTCGTCGAGGGGTCGGTCTCCAATTCAAATAAATTTAAACTCTTGAAATACAACTGGCAAGTCTTTCGCCACTGCGAAAATTTTTCCCTTTTCCGCTCCCTCTTTTATCTCGGGTACAACGTCTTTTATAAACTTTTCATAAAACGATAAGCAAGAGAATTCAAGCAATTTCACCGTTAGTTATCTGGTAAAAACGGAGAGATTCTATTTTTTAGAGGTATCTCTAAAAAAACCCTTTTGAGTTCTAACTCCCTCTTTTTTGAAACCGAATTTTTAGAGGTTCCCAGAAGTGAGATTTCGATCAAGATTTGATAAGATCTTATTTTTTTAAATCGCCACCATGAAATACATTTTTACCTCAATTAAAGCAAATAACGTCTTGCTTATTTTTTTTATATTGCTAGGATTGCTGAGATTGAAATTGAGGGACTCAATACGCCTTTTCTCTAAAAAAGGATCTGGGAATATCCCAGAGAGTCCTTCCACAGTAGTTTCGAAGCAAGAAATTCTCTTTGGAATTAAGCTTCTATTTTTTCAAAAAAAGTGGGCGCCAACTAGGGATACTCACAATCTAGGAGAATCGTTGAATGAAAAATTCCTCAAAAAAACTTATATTTAATTATGTACCAGCCTTTGCTGTGCTCTTTTTGCTCTCTCTTTTTGTGTCATGCCAACCAAAGGGTGATGCACAAATGAGTGAAAAGAAAGAGATTGTAACCGTAGCAACAACCTATGATGCAAAAACACTAGATCCTTACGGAACAAACGATGTTGCCTCTTCGAATATCATGCGACAAATCTACAACAACTTGGTGACCGTCGATGATTCGGGTCAACCGATTGGGGAATTAGCGGAGAATATCGAAAAATTAGACGACATTACTTACCGTTTTGCTCTCAGAAAAGGAGTCCTCTTTCATAATGGCGAAGAACTTAAAGCGAGTGATGCCATTTACAGCCTAAAGAGAGCCTATACCGATGGTCCTGCGATTAAGCACTTAGTAAATGTGATTGATATTGATTCCTTTATCGAAGAGGATGATTACACCTTTACATTGAAATTGATCCAACCCTTTAGTCCCTTTCTAACGAACTTGGCACACGTTGGCGGAGGAGCAGTTGTTAACCAAAGAGCGGTTGAAGAGGCGGGAGACGATTATGGGTTTTCTCCCGTAGGAACCGGTCCCTACCGATTGGTTGAGTGGAAAAAAGGTAACGAAATGACACTTG
>CAZATZ010000242.1:0-3022 GCA_964488175.1 uncultured Spirochaetales bacterium | reverse complement strand
TGATATTCAGGCTATCCATTCCCTTTTCTACACCTTGAAGTAACTCTGGCTGCTTACGTAGAGCCTCTCCACAATCTCCATAACGATCACGAAATTCGATTTGGCAACCAGCGTATATTTCACTCAATTTTTTAAGAGTATCTTTTCTGCCTTGGTAGCTCTCTTTGTCAAAATCACGGATATTGAGTGAGAGCGTACTCTTTTCTGTCGATCCATCAAGTTGCTTTACGTAATAAAACCCCTCTTTTTTCTCGGTATGCTCTGGTCTTTCGCGAGGAGGGAGTTGTGCTAGAAAGTCGTTTGCTTGGATGATACTGTTAACCATGGCTCCCTTGGCATTCATTGGATGCGCCGTTTTTCCAACAAAGGTAACCACGGCCTCTCCCGCCCACCAATTTTCGGTAACATACTCTCCTATTTCACAACAATCGAGACAGATCCCGTACTCTCCTATCACGAGAGACATATCCAGCGCTTTTGCTCCCAGCAAACCTTTCTCCTCGTCTGGGACGAAGATGACCTGTATATCGCCGTGTTCGTAGTCGGGAGTCTCTTTTAGAAATTTTAAGAGCGAAATGGACTCTGCGATGGCCGCTTTATCATCGGCACCAAGGAGACCTCCACCATCTGTTGTAACGAGAGTATCTCCTACATAGTTTAGTAGTTCTGGGTTTTCATTGACCTTAAGAGAGATTTTTGAACTTAGAGGGATATCTCCTCCCTTGTATTCATGGATGATCTGTGGGGTTTGACAACTCGGTAGATCCGCCGCTGTATCTAGGTGGGCGACAATGGTGACACTTTTACACTCTTTATTACTCGCTTTTAGCGTTCCACCGCAAATAGCACTCTCTTGTAAAAAAAGATCCTCGAGTCCTAGCTCTTCTAACTCTTGGTAGAGTTGTTTTGCTAATTGCAATTGTCCTTCAGAACTGGGAAGTTTTTTGTTGTCGATATCGACCTTCGTATCAACTTTTTGATAGCGTAAAAAATCATCTAAAAAATGTTTATATTTCATAATTATTTCCTTTAAGAGACCTCTAAAAACCTCTTTTTATTTCTAACTAGATCTTTTTTGAAATCGATTTTTTAGAGGTGGTCTTTAATTATTTCCGTAAAAGATAATTTCAATGTAAAGAATATCACACTCTTTCAAATAGCCAAGAGATGTGTAAGAAATTCTCTAGACCAGATGGCATGCAACAGAGTGTCCTGGAGCCATTTCTCGAAGTTTTGGCTCTTCTTGCGTACACTTATCTATCTTTTTAAGGAAACATCGCCCAGCAAATCTACATCCCATTGGTGGATTTATGGGGCTGGGAACATCACCTTCTAATATAATTTTTTTCACACCTTCGAGTGGTCTTATCACTGAGATAGCGGATAAAAGAGCTTGTGAATAGGGGTGGAGGGCCTTTTTAAAAATTGAGTTATAATCCGCAATTTCAATAATTTTGCCGAGATACATAACCGCAATTCTGTCTGAAACGTGATGAACGACGCTAAGATCGTGAGTAATAAAGAGATAGGTAAGGTTTAACTCTTTTTGAAGATCTTTCAAAAGGTTCAAAATCTGAGCCTGAATACAGACATCAAGAGCACTGACAGGTTCGTCTAAAACGAGAAAGGAGGGATTTAAAGAGAGCGCTCTTGCGATTCCAATTCGTTGTCTTCTTCCTCCATCTAACTCGTGAGGATAGGCGTCTTTTCGTTTGCGAGAGAGACCTACGGTATCCATCAACTCTAAGACTTTTTTTTCTTTCTGCTCGTTCGACATGTGTTTTGCGTTCAGCTGCAGAGGTTCCTGAATCAAGCTTTTTACTGTCATTCGAGGATCTAGAGAGGAGTAGGGATCTTGAAAAACGATTTGCATCTCTTTTCGAATCTCTTTTAATTCACTAGGAATCGGTCTGGTAATATCTTTTTCATTAAACGTCATCTTGCCATTGGTTGCTTCGATTAGATTAATGATCACACGACCCAGAGTCGATTTTCCACAACCAGACTCTCCAACCAATCCTAACGCCTCTCCGCGTTTTATTCCTAGATCGACTCCATCTACTGCGTGTACCACGCCCTTCTTCGTTTTAAAGTGTTTCACCAGAGATTGAGTTTCTACAATATAGTCTATTTTTTGATTCATTTGTTTGTCCTGTAGGGGTTGAAACACGCGGTATAGTGGTTATCTACTTCTTCTTTTAAAATAGGTCTTTGCTTGAGGCAACACTCTATTTTTCTTGAACATCGCGGGGCAAAACTACAACCTACAATCTCTTCTGTTGGTTCAGGAGGTAGACCTGGAAGTACCTCTAGATGTTCCTTTTCTTGCGTGATATCGGGAATCGAAGCGAACAAGCCTCGCGTGTAAGGATGCATTGGATTTTCGAATAGCTCTTCTTTTGTGGTGAGTTCAAAGATCTCGCCTGCATACATGATTGCAATTTTCTCACAGAGATCAGAGACAATTCCGAGGTCGTGAGTGATCATGATCAAGGTTGTCTTATCATTTTTAATAAGCTTTTTGATAAGGTCTAAAACTTGGCTTTGAATCGTAACATCGAGAGCCGTCGTAGGTTCGTCTGCGATCAAAAGTTTAGGAGAGCAAGCTAACGCCATGGCGATGACGACCCTCTGCTTCATTCCTCCACTAAATTGATGGGGGAACTCGCTACATCGATCGGGCTGAATACCGACTGCTAACAGTTGCGTCATCGCTTTTTTTAGACTCTCACTCTTTGAGAGAGTTTTATCGTGAAGTCGTAGTGCTTCAGCCACTTGCTCGTCTACTTTTATAAGAGGGTTGAGACTGGTCATTGGATCTTGAAAGATCATAGAGATCTCTTTGCCACGTATTTTTTGAAGTTCTTTCTCGGGAAGAGAGAGGAGTTCTTTCCCTCTCCACTTAATAGCCCCCTTCTCTACCTCTGATTGAAGAGGGGGTAGTAAGCCTAAAAGTGAGAGTGCCATCGTTGTTTTACCGGCACCCGTCTCTCCAACAAGGGCAATACTCTCTCCCTCATTG
>CAZATZ010000241.1:0-3025 GCA_964488175.1 uncultured Spirochaetales bacterium | reverse complement strand
GAGCAAGGACAGCGACGCCATCAGTCAGCTTATCACGCAACTCGTGGCTCGATTCATTCCCGTAGATATCCCGATTTACGTCGTGCTTGTCAGTGAAGAGAACCGATGGCTCTTCGATCAGAGACGAGTCCACTTCATCCACGCTCATTTTGATATCTTAGCCTTAGCCCAAGAGAGCCTCGACCCCTACAGTGCCACCTCTATCGAGAAACTGCTCCTGAATAGCGAGAGTATGGTTCCCCTCACCGTGGAGCCTCTTAGTTTTGTTGGAAAATCTTGGTTTGACCTCGAGCAGACTCTTTCAAAAAACTCCCAAGAGGAAGAGAATCGCCTCACTCCGTTTGCCCTCATCCGTGACGCCGATCCCGTTCTCAACGTTCCCTCCAGCATCACGATACAGGAGTCCGATAAACTCTTACTCATCGGAACTCAACAAGGTCGTCAGCAGTGGAAAAAACTCAATAAAGCACGAAAGTAAAGAGAGGGGGATGAGAGAGGAATTAGAGACCCATTTTACTCACTCTCCTGTATCTCATCGACCCAGAGCGACGAATCACCTCTCTTTAAGATAACGGTAATCTCTCTCTCCGATTCTTTGGATTTGACACGGAAGAGAAAGGCCGATTCTTGGATTGATTCGTACGTAACCTCGGGGGTGGTGATATTAAAATGAATGACAGAACCACTTCGGGTAAAACGAAACACCGTTCCATCCCCACTCGAAGTCGTAAAGACTTTAAATTTCTTTAACCGAGGGAGTGACTCTTGGATCTGGGGGGAGAGCTGGCGATTTCCAATCTGTTTAACCGGTTCCCCCCTTTTGACGATAAAGACGAGATTGGTCTCTGATTCACTCCCCGAGAGATTTTGATACGTCTCATAAGAGAGCAACTCTAGGCGAACGTTCTCCTCCTCACCAGTGAAGGGATTTTGAAACGCACTTTCGGGAGTATTCCACCTCTCACTGAGAGAGGGACTAAGTTTACTTCTCACCCTCTCCTCGTCTTGGGAAATTAGCTCCCTTAAAAAATCCTTAGCGAAAAGAAACTCTTCGGAAGCGTTCTGTTCGGCGATCTCCTCGACTTTTTTGACGGAGGAGCAACTAGTCAGCGCGAGAGAGAGAAGAGTAAGACTCAAAAATAGACGTACGAATAAGTGGTTACACTTGAGAAGGGATCTTTTTTCCATTGAAATTGTTCCTTTTATCGCCCGCTTTATATCTTTTATATTTTGGATTGTATCATTCATTACAACCTACCTTCTCGATTCAAAAAGAATCTTTACCAAACTCACCCTCTCGAATCTCTATAATCTCTTTGCGATTCATCACCACAATCAGATGTTTCCAGTGTACCTTCCCATCGAGAGCCAACTTCACAAAAATATGTAATGAGTAGAGACGGCGGCCTTTCTCTCGGTAGACCCCATCAGTGGGATTGTAAAAAGTGAGAGAACGAGTACTACTATCCATCAATTCGGCGTATCGCACGAGATTAAACTGCAAGATATCCGAAAAAGAGTGGATCGAATTTCGATAATTTGTCTTGATTAGATTTATCTTAAAACGACGACGATACACCAGTAATTTATCGTAAGGCTGGATCACCGTATTTTTATCTCTACTAAGCTCTTCAAAGATCTCACTTTCAGGAATTAGAGTGGCCTGACGGTAACTAGCAAAACTCCTTAGTTGTCCGATATTCTCTTGCTCGACATGGCTGAGAACCTTCGCGTACTCATAGGAGGCGAGAGGAGAGTTGGGAACTCGAGCAAAAAGGGTTCGTAACCCCTCTTTAATCCTATCTTTAAAGATATAGCTGATGATCATGATAGCGATCCAAGTCCAGCTAAGACTACCGTAGACCGTGGTGGCGTAGAACTGAGCCAACACCGCAAATCCCATCGCAATCGCAGCGGCAAGAGAGGCGACTATCTGAAAAAAATATTGGGGTGTTTTTTGAGAAGCAACCTCCAGATAGAGAACACCTTGAGCCCATTTCTTGAGACGGCTTCCCAACCTTACCCACTCCTCTATTTTCTCACTCTCGTGGGGGTGAGGAAGGGGAAGATATCCGCACTCTTCCCGATACGAGATCTCTTTTTCTAGAGAGGTTCGCACCATCTCTGAGACTCTCTCTAGCTCACTGCTTTGGGGAGAACCGTTCTTTCCTCTTGTAACGAGAACATCGTAAATACGGGAGAGAGAGAGAATGATCTGATGACTGATCCGAAGATCGCACTTGGTCACGTAATCGTACATTTTCGGGGAAATCTCTTTACGATGCTGAAAAAGATCGGTGCGAAACCGAGTGAGAAAGAGCGAGAAATCGTTAAAGGTCTCCGCCATACTCTCTCGATCCAAAGAGGAGAATTCCTCCCCTTTTTCTCTGTCCAGTTTTCTCTTAAATTGCCGCAGATACGTTCGGTAAGAGTGATCGAAGATGCAACTAAAGAGTCGAAGTTGGAAGAGAAGAGTTCGCTCGACGTGACGGTTGGGGAGAGAACTGAGACTCTCTTTGATAAGGAGAAGAACAGAGGGGATCTTCTCACTGTCGATCAGGTTTTTTAGAGAAAAAACGGGGGTCGTCAATCGAACCTTTGATTGTAAATTTTCTCGAAGAAATCTCTCTTCACTCTGGTGATGGGAAGAGGGTATCAACTGGTTGGGGACGTAGACAAAGAGTGTATTCTCAATCACTCTCTTTTTTCCCAATTTTAGTGGGTAGTGAAATTTAAACTCTAGGAGAAACTTTGCCTTTTTCTTAGCACGAACAAAGGTGATTCGAGGGGTCGGTTCTTTTCTCTCTTTTTTCATCAATCTCCTATTCTCTATGAGAAGAGGTCTATTTCCTCTTTCTACTCGCAATAAGTTTTTCGTTCCCCACTTTTCTAATTTCTCCCTCTTTTTTAGTGCAGATTACACGACGATACAAGATTCAATAAAAAAAACTCTAGGGATAACGTGTGGCTGGAGAGAGCTTTTAAACAGAATGCGTTATGATGATTTTTTCGGACATAGACAGGA
>CAZATZ010000240.1:0-3029 GCA_964488175.1 uncultured Spirochaetales bacterium | reverse complement strand
CCAAAAAAGTTGCCATCATCGGAGCGGGGATAGGCGGATTGAGCGCGGGAATTCGCCTCGCACACGCTGGATTTGAGGTAGAAATCTTTGAGAAGAACGGCGCACCCGGCGGAAAGATGGGACGGATCGAGATAGACGGATTTAAATTTGACACGGGGCCTACCCTCGTGATGATGCCCTCTGTCTACCGTGAACTTTTTAGTGACGTAGGCCGTAAGATGGACGACTATCTGACGATGAACTCACTCGATCCGCTCTACAAGGTCTACTACCACGACCGCACACGATTAGAGGTTCCCGCCGACCTCGGTGAACTCCTCCCTCTCTTTGAATATATCAGCAGAGAGGATGCGCAGGGGTATCTTGACTACCTCAGCGTTGTCTACCGTCGACTACAGATAGCGATTCGATACTTTCTCTGCCGATCCTTTTCGGGAAAAAGAGACCTTCTCAATCCCAAGATACTCTTTCGTGTCTTGCAACTGAAAACCTTCAATAGCGCGTACTCTCAGATGGGGAAGTTTTTTAAAAATTCGTATCTGAAAAAACTGTTCACCTTTCAGACGCTCTACATAGGAATCTCCCCCCATAACGGCCCCTCTATCTACAATATCATCCCCCTCATCGAGTCGCTTTACGGCGTTCACTACATTCACGGGGGTATGTTTCAGATGGCAAAATCTTGCGAAAAACTCTTCGAGGAACTCGGCGGAAAAATCCACTATCATTCCGACGTGAGAGAGATTCTTTTTGAGAAAAAGAGAGCTGTTGGGATCGTGAATCGAGAGGGGGAGAAGGAGTCTGAGTACAGAGCCGATACCGTTCTCTGTAACGCCGATTTTCCCTACGCTATCAGATCTCTCATTCAAGAGAATGGAGTGAAACGGGGGAAATACTCTCCACGAAAAATCGCTCGAATGAAGTATTCTTGCTCGGCGTTCTTAATCTACCTCTCTCTTGATCGCCCTCTCGTCGAGTTGGGTGTCCACACCTTTCTCTACGCCAAAGATTTTGATAAAAACTGCCGAGATATTTTTAAAGGAGAAGATCCCCTTGATCCCTCAGTCTACCTCTATCATCCTAGTGCGATCGATGAGAGTATGGCACCTGCGGGATGTGCCTCTCTCTACGTCCTCGTTCCCGTGCCTGAGCTGAGAATACGGGGGCGAGATTGGAGCGATCAGGAGATCGATGAGTACAAGGAGAGGATCTACCAGCTGATTGAATCGAAACTGCAATTGAGGCTAAAAGAGTCGATTCTTCACGAAAAAATCTCGACACCAAATCAATTTCGAGACCACTTCAACTCTGAGAATGGGGCCGCCTTTGGACTCGCGCCGACCCTCTTTCAGAGTAATCTCTTCCGACCTCAAGCGAGATATCCCTACGCAAAAGATCTCTATTTTGTCGGGGCCTCGACCCATCCGGGGGCGGGAGTTCCTATCGTACTTACCTCGGGAAAACTCGCAGCGGAGGAGATTCTCAAGGATCAAAAATCACCCTTTCACTCATGATACTCTTACTATGTCTTCTCTATTTGCTCTACTTAAAAAGAAGAGGTCGACTCCCCAGTTCGGTGAATATTTTTCGATTCATTTTGAACAAAAATTTTCTTCGTGATTTTCTTCGCAATTGTATTCATAGTTTGCTAAAATCGATTTTTTAGAGTTGCTGGTCTCTCGATTTTCCCGTCTTATCTTTTCTTGGTCTTTTCTTGCTCTCTTCTTGGTCTTTCCTTGCTCTTATCGGGATTTGCGTCTGTAATCCCAAGGGGGTTCTGGGTCTTTCTGCTGCCATAGACCTCGTTTATTCTCTCTCGCCTCTCTCTCCAGATTGGCGAGTCGTCTATCGCTTTTTGCGTAGCTCTCGTACCACCACGCGTACCCCTCTCGAACCATGAACTCATTGAGATAGGTGCTTTGAGAGTAGACTTTTCCGACGACTCTTCCGTAGCGATCCGTGTCCATGACGACGACCCTTACCGTGTCGGTAGAGAGTTGGTTGACGAGAGCCTCCTTCGCCTCTTGCCCGTACGGCTGAGTGCTTTCTGGTGAGTCAATTCCGTAAAATCGTATCTTCTTTCTCTCGCCTTTTACGTCTACGTGGATCGTATCGCCGTCGGAGACGTAGAGGTCGTCTCCTATGAACTCCTCTCCGATTTCGTCTTGGGTGACGGAGGACGATTTGTGCTGGATATTTTGCGAGTTGTGGAGGTGGTACTCACCTTTTTTTCTGTCGTTGTGTCCCCCTTTGCTATCGAGAGCGCCACCGTGTCCAAATCCCACGGGGGAGAAGATCGCAAAGATTGCCAAGGGGAGAAAGAGAGCGATACTTTTTTTCATTTTATCTCCTGAAGATGGATCTCTTTCTCGAGTAGTTCTCACCGAGAGAGCCAGTTTGGTTTTATTTGGTTTTATTTGGTTTGGTTTGGTTATTGTACAATACTCTTATGCTCTCCTCGAAAAAACCCTTTTTCATCTCTAACGAGATCTTTTCTAGGTAGACTTTTTAGAAGTAGCCCCCCCTCTCAATATCCAGCGATGGGAAAAACGACAACGTAGACCACACTCTCCTATCTTTGATTGAAAACTTTTTTGTTTTCTCCCTTATGCGATGAGACAAACTATGCTATACTTCTTTCTTACAGAGATTAAACCAGTCTAGAGGGTAGCCTAAAAGGAGAGGGTCGATATGCCACTGTTTCAAGAGTCGGTTAAAAACAACTTCCCCAATGAATTGCCCCTAGAGCGATTGAGTGAAAAGATTATTTTTAATTTGAGATAGCTATTTGTCTGAATTTGTTTGGAATAATAACAGAAAGGAATAAAATGAAAGAAAATAGTATGGCATTCTCTTATTTATTTACGCCGAGAGTTTTAAAAGAGATTTTTTCGGAAAAACATTCAATTAAACTTTTGAATGTTTTTAAGGAATTTAAGATAGAAGATCTTTTATACAAAGATATCACATTGAGAGATTTCTTTGAAGAATCATATGAAAAGCTATTAAAAAATTATCGTAATGAGTAT
>CAZATZ010000239.1:0-3073 GCA_964488175.1 uncultured Spirochaetales bacterium | reverse complement strand
ATCTCCGCCCTATCCCTCTTCGTCCCATTTTTGAGAAAGTTTATAGAACCCATTTAAATATATAGTCAAAGGATGCAATCCCCACACAAAGAGACAGAATTTTTAGAGGTGCCTAGAAGTAAGAATTTTTATTTTACACACTCTCTTTTTTTCTCTTATTTAAATTATATCTGAAGAATTTCTTTCTGAATTTTATGCTATTTTCATTGATCTTTTTTTGAGGCTCTCCTAGAATGTATCGGATTTGTAAAATGTAAAGAGGGTACCTCTAAAAATTCTTTTTCATTTGTAACTCGATATTTTCTGAAATCGATTTTTTAGAGGTCCCCAAAAGGTGGTTAGGAGAGAGTGATGCTACAGAGAAAGTTTGGTTTATGGACGGCTGCCTCAATGGTCGTTGGAATTGTTATCGGTTCTGGGGTCTTTTTCAAGGCCGATGACGTCTTAAAAGCGTCGGGGGGGAGCGTCTCAATCGCCTTGATAGCGTGGGTGATAGGGGCGATATCGATGTTGTTCGGTACCCTCTTTTTCGCCGACTGTAGCACTCGGTTTGAAGTCGCCAACGGGATCGTCGACTACTCAGAAAAACTCGTAGGAAAGAGATACGCACACCTCGTTGGCTGGTTTAAGACGTTGCTCTACTACCCCGCTTTGGCGGCGGTTCTGGCTTGGGTTTCGGCGAACTATACGACGATACTCTTCGGGGTCGGTTCAAAAGAGGTCTTTAATCGGTTACTTGTTGACTCTGAAAATTTGCAGTTTTCGACGGGAGATCTCTTTTTATGGTCAGTTGCGATCTTTTATATTTTGGCCGTTTTCGCCATGAACTACTTAGCTCCCCTCATCTCGGGAAAATTTCAGGTCTCGGCGACCGTCATTAAGTTAATACCCCTTCTTTTAATCGGTCTTTTTGGGTTAATCGGGGGAGTCTCAAACGGGGTCTTGATTGAAAACTTCACCGTATCAACGGCTCAAACATTCTCTTTTGGATCTTTTTCTTCAGCGGTTCTCGCTACCGCCTTCGCCTACGAAGGGTGGATCATCGCCACGACGATCAACAGTGAAATTCACGACTCTAAACGAAATCTATCCATCGCCCTGACCTTGGGCGGTCTCCTTGTCGTCGTTATCTACATCCTCTATTTCTTAGGAATCGCCAGTCAGATTCCCGTCGGGTCTATCTTAGAACAGGGAGATTCGGCTGTCACAGGGGCAGCGACTCAGCTCTTTGGTCCCTTTGCCGGCGCTCTTCTGACGGTCGCTGTCGTCATCTCCTGTCTAGGAACACTTAACGGTCTTATGCTGGGGGTCACCCGTAGTTTCTACTCTCTTGCGGTTCGTGATCAAGGGCCGGCTCCTGAGTTCTTTAAAAAAGTAAGTCCGAAGGCAAACATTCCCTTCCGTTCGGCCGAAGCTGGTTTGATCCTTATTTTCGTCTATCTCTTCGTCTGGTTTGCGAACTTTAAGGGACTCTGGCCAAACGATCGATTCGTTGATATCTCAGAACTTCCTATCGCTCTCATTTATGGACTCTATATCGCTCTGTACATTAGCTACATGGTGCAGATGAAAGAGGTTGCGCCTGTCAAACGGTTTGTGATTCCGATACTCGCACTACTGGGAGCGTCGATCGTTGTCTTAGGTGCTCTGAGCAAAGAGTCTCGCTGGATAGATTTGTCTATCTCTCTGGTTATCTTTCTCTCTGGTCTCCTCGTCTACCGAAAAAAGAAGTAGACAACTCTCCCATACATAGAGGAGAGTCATCCCTCTAGTAAAAGTAAGAGCCATAAAAAAAGAGACCCGCTCAAATGAGTCGGTCTCTTTTTTTATGTTGCTGGAAAATCTTCTACGAAAATCTTCTACCTTTATCAAAATTGTATTTTGCCTCTCCCATTAAAAGAAGAGTGGTGAAGCGTCTTTGTCTCGGGGATGACTAAATCGATCAAAATAGGAGTGACAATAGGGGGATTTTCCATTCTTTGCGTAGTAGTCTTGGTGATACTCTTCGGCTTTGTAGAAGGGTTTTACCTCTTTCAACGTGGTCGCAACGTCATAACCGAGACTCTCTAACTCGGCGATCGTTTTCTCGGCACTCTCTTTTTGAGAGTCGTTCTCATAAAAAATCTCAGAGAGGTACTGGGCTCCGATGTCTGGCCCCTGTCCGTTGACTTGCGTGGGATCGTGAATGTTAAAGAAGAATCTTACCAACTCCTCGTAGGAGACTTTTGCGGGATCGTAGATGATCTCTACCGCCTCTACCTCCCCCGTGTTTCTGTAAATAACATCTTTATAGCTTGGGTTTTTACGAGTGCCACCAGTGTATCCCGAAATGACGCTCTTAACTCCGTCCATTGGGGCAAAAAGATGCTCAACCCCCCAGAAACACCCACCTGCAAAAATAGCACGGCCAGTCTCACCCTGTGTCGGTGTGTAAACTCTCTGATCAATATCTGTTTGCATATCACTATTTTCCTTACTCTCTTCTCCTTGGCAACTATTGGCAAAGAGCAAAACTCCAGTTCCCAAAAGAAGCTTTCTAATTAGGGGAAATCGTGAGTTTTTTTGACCTCTCTTCATTACTCTCTCCTTAGACGACGTCTGTCCTCTTCTCCATTTTTTACCAGTAAAGGTCTCTCTTTCTGGTCTATTCCAAAAATTTATAAAATTGGATATGTTAAATCAAGTTATTATGAAACGATTTTATCTCCCCGTTGAAATTTTTACATCTCTAAAAAACTATTTTTCATTTTAACTCAATCTTTTCTGCCAATCCAGTGTCACTGAAATACTCATTTAGCACCGTTATATAATTTCGGCTAAACTCCGTTTTCACTTTCTTGACTTCCCAAAAATATTTTCGTTATCTTCTAGAATTGACTTTTTAGATGTACCCTTTTATAATTGACAAGAACCTCTAAGAAATAAACGCCTTACCTATCAATGTTCGTCTTTTCACAATAGTATCATGAAAAGACGAAATCCCACATTATTGACGAAGAGTTTCACCCGAAGGACAACTTCTGGTTGAAAGAACCGGATACATACCTTTGGCTTATCTTTACAGATTTTCTTA
>CAZATZ010000238.1:0-3076 GCA_964488175.1 uncultured Spirochaetales bacterium | reverse complement strand
AGTCGTGATATCCAGAAAGGGGTTATTCTGCATATGAAAGAGAGGCTCAGCGATGCTCCAAAAAAGAATTCCTACCCCAATTCCAGCGCTAAAGAGCATTGAGAACCAAGTAAAAAAGCTAAATTCAGGGCGATCTGAGTCGCGACCGAGACGAATCTTCCCGTACTTACTAAACATAAAGTAGGAGGCGAGAATCAACGAAAGAACGATAAATCCTATGTAGTACCACTTAAGGTACGTTCGTACGAGGAGTCTCATAGACTCAAACGTCGTTTTGGCTAAGGCAGGAAAACCTATCGTGTACGCAACAAAGAGGACTACTAAGATAAGAGAGATGATGCTTATCGTAGGATTTAAGTCCTTGAATAATCCCTTTTTTGCTATAAGCAGATTATTTTTTTCTGCAAAATGAGAGAGGGGGTGGGTACCCTCCTCCTCTAAATGTTCATAACTTTCTTCTTTCATAAAAATATATTTCCTTACGCTCCATTTTCTAGTTCTTCTGGCAGAGTCTTCTCTGCGGTAAAACACCTTGAAATAAGCTTTAAGCAGCGTGTTTCGATCGTTCTCCTGAAAGGGAGTGTTTCTGCTTTTCTTTTATTTGTGCTTACCGTAGAGTTGACAAGGTACGGTGAGAAAAGAGATGGAGAGACTCTCCACTCGTACATTGACACTTAACACTTAACTTTTTGAATTTCATTTTGCCGTTCTATCGTTGGGTCTATTTTTTTCGGCTCATCTTGTTTTATTGGTTTTCGCCTGTTGATTCTCGTCTGCCGATTCTCGACACGGAAACAGAGAGGTAAAGATGTGATAGTGATGGAGATCTTTTAAAAAAACTCTTTTTCATCTCTAACGTGATTTTTTCTGCCAATTCCATTTGTTATGGTGTCACTAGAATACGCATTTAGCCCTGTGGTAAATATCGCAAATATCGCAAATATCGACTAAACTCCGTTTTTAGTTTTTTGACTGGACAAAAAATATCTTCGTTATTTTCTGAAATGGATTTTTTTAGAGGTACCCTTAAGATGGAACCGATCTCCCTCTTTGAAATATTCGAGGAAGCTCTTTTCACAAGTCGATCTTATAAGTTTATCTCATCAGTTGATTTCGAGCGGGGTGGAGATAAACTCTCGATCATACTCTCTGATTTGACTCTCTCACTTGAGAAAAGAGATTGTTCTCCGAAGAGAAAATGTATGGTGAGATCAGGGAGGGCCTATAATGCGGTGGTACGAACCGAACTCGTTAATTCCAGGGAAGAAGCCGTGTTGAAATCGGTTTGCGATTGAACCGGCGACGAAGAGGGCGAAAAATCCCGCTGCGACTCTCTTCTCTGTAGAGAGAGTTGGTTGAAAGATAGGAATCTCCTCTGGGGAGAAGAAAAGGGGACGAAGAATCGCCCCGAACCATAGACATGTAGTGGAATGTTTTTGAAGCATGACTCTGGGAGTATATCGTATTTTTCGATAAAAGAAAAGGGGGGGGCTATTTCGACTCGGCTCACAAGTCATCTTAGAGGTTGATTTATAGAGGGATGTACCTCGTATTTTATTAGAATTTTTAGAGGTACCGTAGAGACTCTTTTTGCCTTAAATTCAGCCAAGCCTCTTCTTATATCTTCCTACTCTTTTTGTGAGAATGCCGATTCTAGATCGCCACCCTCTGCCGTAAACTCCGCCTCTAGCTCGGGGGGGAGTCTGCCACTAACAAGATACTGTATCGCCTCTGAAATGGGATCGATCTGAAAAAAAAGAGCCTCCCTGTCCCCCTCCGAAAAGACAAAATACTGATTCTCCCCCGCCTTCGCAAGGGAAGCTCCCACCGCTAACACGTTAGGGTTTGAAATATTCATCTTCGACTCGAGAATTTGCTGAATCTCTTCCTCGGTTTCGATAGGATCGAGTAGATAGCTATCTGGAACGATCAAAAAATCAACGGGGAGTAACTGTTTTTCGTTCTGAGTTGGAGAAATACGACTTTGTGCGAGAACTTTAACGACAGAGAGAGGGAAAAGGGTAAACCCTTCGGCGGATTGAGAGAGAACAAAATCGGAGTCTATCTCAACGTTTAGGTTAAATGGATTGAAGACAAAACCGTCTGTCACCCCTTTTTTGACGACCTCTCTCTCCTTTTCAGTATCGATAAGAGTGTATTTGGCGGGAGAAGACCAAGCGACCTCTTCGGGAACAAATTGATACTCTTTTGAGAGCAAGAGCTCCTTTACTTGAAAAGACTCTTCATCTTGACCACCACCACCTCTTCCCCATATCCCAAGACCTGTTCCGTTATTCGTAGTAATCTCAGCCCCAATGTAAGTCCCAATTGCAACTCCGACTACCAGTGCCATCACAACAGCAACAACCAATTCTACTCTCTTTCTCTTTTCACTCTTCTTCTTTTTTTTTCTCTCGTCTTTTTTGAGAGGAGTTTCGCTCTTAGATGCCTGTTCTGACGCATTTTTAGAGGCACTCTTTTTACTCTCGTTTGAGTAGGTAAAACCCTCCTGCTTCTTCAACATCTCTTCGGGAGAAAGATTAAAAGCCTTGGCGAGTTTTTTGACCGTCTTCACTGTAGGAAGAAGTCGTCCTGTCTCCAAACTCGTCACAGTAACGAGACCAACTTGCCCTCTCGTCGCTAACTCTTTTTGAGTCCATCCTTTCGTTACTCGAAAGACGCGAACGTTTAGCTGGAGAACACTTCGATTTGCTTCAATTACCTCTTTTGTTAATTTTTGCAAAGTCTCTCCTCTCTTTTAAAAATTGATCTCTTTTTGGAATTTTTTGAAATATAACTCATTTTAAAAAAAAGATCATAAAAAGACATACATTTTAAACTTTTTTAATCCAATAATGACAAAACTACGTAAAAAAAGATGAGTGAAAGATCTTTCTATCGATAAATACTCTTTTTTTAAAGACTCTATTTCATGAAACTTCGTGAGGAGAGTCGTGATTCCTCTTTTTTTTGACCTCTCTCGTTATCTCTGTAGGGAGAGATAAAAGCTCTCTTTTCGATTTTAAGTCGATTATTCGCGGTTTATTCTTGTTTTTTTCGGAAAAGCATGGTTGTG
>CAZATZ010000237.1:0-3096 GCA_964488175.1 uncultured Spirochaetales bacterium | reverse complement strand
AGGGAAGAGTTGGACAAGTTATTGAATCCGAGGAAGAGAGTTATTCTCCCTCGTTTATTTTAAAAGCGTCGCCCTAGCACCTCAAAAGAACCCTCCCTCCCACTAAGGAGAGGAAAAGGTTCTTAAGACGATTACGAGGGGAAATTTACTCCGATTTGAATTCGGCAGCGAGTCCTTGAATGGTCGCTTTTGCGTCTCCAAAGAGCATTCTGGTATTTTCCGCAAAGAAGAGAGGGTTATCAACACCAGCAAATCCAGACCGCATAGAACGTTTGAGGATAATCACGGTTCTCGCCTTATCGACATCGATAATGGGCATTCCGTAGAGGGGTGATGCCTCATCTTCACGAGCCGCTGGGTTAACAACGTCATTGGCTCCGATAACGATCGCCACATCAACATTTTCAATCGTTGGATTGACGCTGTCCATTTCAAGAAGCTTTTCGTAACCAACATTCGCCTCGGCCAACAAGACGTTCATGTGTCCAGGCATTCGCCCTGCGACGGGGTGGATACCAAAGTTTACCTCGGCTCCGTTATCCTCTAACAGCTCAGTCAGCTCTTGCACGGCGTGTTGAGCCTGCGCTACTGCCATTCCGTATCCAGGAACAAAAAGAACGTTACTAGCGGACTCTAAGATGAGGTAGGTATCCTCAACGGAGATAGGCTTGACCTCTCCGGTGACCTCCGCACTCTTTGCCGACGTGCTAACCGCTCCAAATCCACTGAAAAGGACGTTGCTCAGAGAGCGGTTCATCGCTTTACACATGATGTTGGTTAGGATGATACCACTCGAACCGACAAGGGCTCCCGCCACAATCAAGACGTTATTGGAGAGAACAAATCCCGCCGCACACGCAGCCATTCCGCTATACGAGTTAAGAAGAGAGATAACAACCGGCATATCTCCTCCCCCAATAGGCAGAACAAAGAGAACTCCCAAGAGAAGAGATAGACCGACGAGAACGAGAAAGATTGTATTTCCGTCCAAGTCAAGAGCTCCAGCGTATCCTGAGAAGTAACCGAAGAGAAGAACACCGACGACCAAAACGATCAAGAGAAGGGAGTTGACGATATTCTGTCCCACATAGAGAACTGGTTTCCCCGTTATCTTCTCGGAGAGTTTCCCCCACGCCATCACCGATCCAGTGAAGGTAACCCCTCCGATCAGAACGGTCACGATGATAATCGTTAAAGAGGTTCCTGTGACGGGAAGGTCGTTAACCAAGAGTCTCTGATACTCGGCCCAACTAACCAAGAGGCTAGAGAGTCCACCAGATCCGTTAAAGAGAGCGACCATCTCGGGCATCGACGTCATCGCCACTTTTTTGGCGGTAATCGCACCGATGAGAGAACCAACGACCAATCCGACCAAGATCCACTGCCAGTGGAGAATCTCTTGGCTCACAAGGGCGGTACAGATAGCCAGCAACATTCCCACTCCAGAGAGAAGGTTTCCCCTTCTCGCCGTGGCGGCTCTTCCCAGCATTTTGATTCCGAAAACAAAGAGAACGGAGGCAACAACGTACAAGAAATTTTCAATATTTGCACTAATCATTATTTTTTATCCTTTTCTGATTTAAACATACCGAGCATTCGATCGGTTACCATATACCCCCCGACAACGTTAACCGTCGCAAACACGACAGCACAGGTTCCTAAAATAAGACGAACCTGTTCGTTTTGAGCGTCAAAAGCACCGAGTAGAACGATAATAGCTCCTACAAGGGTAATCCCAGAAATGGCATTTGATCCCGACATAAGAGGAGTATGCAGCTGCGAAGGGACTTTTGAGATCAATTCAAATCCCAAGAAGGTGGCTAACACTAAAATAAAAATAAGTAAGATTCCGACTTGTTCCATTACTTCTTCTCCTTATAAAACTCATTGATGCGCTCGTTGACCCACTCTCCTCCTTGAGTGATTAAGATCGCTTTTACAATCTCATCCTCTCGATCGAAAGTGATGGTCTTCTGCTCTTTATCGTAAACATGGGTCAAGAGATTCACGAGATTACTAGCGTACATCTCACTCGCATCGATACTCACCTCTCCGGGTAGGTTATCGATACCTATGACGTCAACGCCTTCAACTGTAACCGTTTTATCAACCTCAGAACCTTCGACATTCCCCCCCGTTCCCACGGCGAGATCGACGACGACAGAGCCAGACTTCATCTGTTTTAGCGTCTCTTTCTTGATAACAACGGGAGCCTTTCTTCCAAAAAGCTTTGCCGTTGTAATCACAATATCCGAGAGCGAACACTGTTTAATCATCGCCTCTTGTTGTTTCTCTAACTGCTCAGGGGTTAACTCTTTTGCGTAGCCATCTTTGGTCTGTCCCATCTCTCCGAGATCCACCTTAAGAAACTTGGCACCGAGAGAGTTGACCTGCTCTTCAACCACGGGTCTCGTATCAAAGGCATCGACACGCGCACCCATTCTTTTTGCCGTAGCAATCGCTTGCAAACCTGCGACTCCCGCCCCGATAACAAAGACGCGAGAGGGAGGAATCGTTCCCGCTGGGGTCATCATCATTGGTAGAATCTTATTAAGCCGATTCGCTGCGAGAAGAACGGCGACATACCCCGCCAAACTCGCCTGAGAACTCAGAGCGTCCATTTTTTGTGCGAGTGTCGTTCTTGGAATCATCTCCATACTAATCGAATTAACTCCCGCCTTGGCGTAGTTATCGATCAACGGTTTTTGATTGAAGGGATCAAGGTGGGTAATGTGAAAGGCACCTTTCTTAAGAAGAGAGATTTTCGACTCTTCAAGTGGCTGAACTCCTACGTAGATATCGGCCTCTTTGAGTGCCTCCTCCTCCGTTGAAACCATCTTAGCACCGGCTTTTTCGTACTCTTCATCGCTGAAATCAAGACTCAAGCCTTTTTGAACGTATATTTCTAACCCCTCTAAACCGAGAAGCTTCTTAATACTCTTGGGGGTCAGAGCAACACGGCTATCTCCCCCCTCTTTGATTGTTGCTATTATCATTAGCTCTTCCTTTCCCCTTTTAAAGGGGTTGTTTCTGTGAACTCAAATCTATTCTCAAATCTATTCTTAAGTTGGTAAATATAAGTTTTCTATCGTCATA
>CAZATZ010000236.1:1271-3110 GCA_964488175.1 uncultured Spirochaetales bacterium | reverse complement strand
GTTCTGCATCGCCTCCGCCAAGACCTCTTCAGAAAAAGGGGTCTGGCTATCGAGGATAAAGGAGCGAGAAATCGTCATTTGACGAGAGAGAGCCTTGACCGAGGTCTGGTAGATCTTCACCCTCCTCCTCAACGACTCCGTTAGTAGCTCGGTGTGGTCTTTGGCGAGTCTCTCAACCGAGTGATCTAAGTACTTGCTCAGATCTACGTAGAGAGCCCAGCAGAGAGCCACGATAACGCCAATCGTCAGGGGTAGCAAGATGGTAAATAACTTGGCGTTGACACTTTTTAATTTATGATAGAAAAACATCAGGGGGTACCTCTTACCTCTTATTTCAGAACTCTTAACTCTTACTTCATGGCACCTCTAAAAAGATCTCTTTTCTAGCTCCATATTTTTTGCAATCCTTTGAGATCTCCTATTTGTCAATCTTCCTAGGTAAAAACCCTTTTTTTCTCCTCTTTTTTTCTTTTTATAAAAAAAGATCTCCCCCCTCTCTCGCTCCTCTCTTTTGAGTACCTCTTTTGAGTACCCCTATTAATAAAGAGGGTGGCTAAGAGTTACCCTTTCTCAATTTTCCTCTCAATTACTTGTTTTCTTTGATAAAAATACCTAGAATCGTCGAATTAGATTCTCAAATTGGGACAAGATTGGTACTATATTGATTCCAGAGTACCGCAAAAAAAGATTAGTTTTAGAAAATCCAGCAAATTCACGAAATTCACGAAGAGAGAGAGGTATGTCGATGTTAGAGGTAGAGGGACTCAAAGCGAGTATCGAAGAGAAGGCGATCTTGAAGGGAATCAACCTTCGTGTCGGGCCGGGTGAGGTTCACGCCATCATGGGGCCAAATGGAGGGGGTAAGAGTACCTTTTCCTACGTCTTAGCGGGAAGAGACGACTACGAAGTAGAGGGGGGGAGCGCGACTCTCAACGGTGAAAACCTCCTCGATATGGAGCCAGAAGAGCGCGCCGCAGCGGGTGTCTTTCTTGCGTTTCAGTACCCTTTAGAGATACCCGGTGTCAACAACATGTACTTTCTACGAACGGCGTACAACGCTCTTAGACGACAGAGAAAAGAGAGCGAACTCGACGCCTTTGACTTCATCAAGTTGCTACGAAAAAAACTCGAGATGGTCGGAATGGATGAGAGCTTTTTAAAACGGGGAGTCAACGTCGGATTCTCGGGGGGTGAGAAGAAGCGAAACGAGATCCTACAACTCTGCCTCCTTGAGCCAAAACTCTGTCTCTTGGATGAGACCGATTCGGGACTCGACATCGACGCCCTGCAGACCATCGCCGAAGGGGTCAATCTCATGCGATCTCCTGAGAGAAGTTTTGTTCTCGTCACCCACTACCAACGCCTTTTAGAGTATATCAAACCCGACTTTGTCCACGTCCTTATCGACGGTAAGATCGTGAAATCTGGTGACGGTTCTCTCGCCCACGAACTCGAGAAACAGGGGTACGCTTGGTTGCAAGAGGGCGGTGAGGGAGAGAGCAAATGAGAGAAAAGATACGAGAAAACAACCTCTCTCAACACCGAGAACTCTTTGACGAGGTAACCTCCAAACACCCTAAAAAATTACAGGAAGAGAATAAGAAGCGGTGGGACGTTCTTCAGACGATAGAGTGGCCCCCCTCTCGAAAGCAGGAGAAGTATAAGTACTCCCACTTTCGCCCTCTGAGTAAGCTCGCCCTCTCTCTCTGCGATAGCGATCAAGAGAGAGAACCTCTTGAAGAGAGGTACACGAAGCTAAAAAATCGGCTGGTCTTTGAAGACGCCTCCCTCAACACTCAACTCTCTCAGATAGAGGAGAGTTCAGAGGTTCAAATTCGT
>CAZATZ010000236.1:0-1171 GCA_964488175.1 uncultured Spirochaetales bacterium | reverse complement strand
AGAGGAGGCGTTAGAGTCCCCCCTCTTCACCCTCAACCAACTCCTCTTTCAAGGGGGAGTCTCCGTAAATATTCCGGCTAAAACCGAGTTAAAAGAGCCTATCTACCTCCTGCGACGGAGAGCGAAGAGAGACCAATCCGATTCTCAGAAAACCGATTCACAGACATCTGGGCAAACCGCTGGGCAAACCGCCGTAACGGAGCAGACGATGCACAAGATCGTCGTCGGCGATCACTCACGTGTTACCATCTGCCTCTTAAATGAGGGAGATGAGGGTCTAGCTTGGTTTAATACGACCGTAGAGCTAGAGGTCGGCGACTCCGCTCACGTCACCTTCGCCACGGTAAATAGTCAGTTACCCGATCTCTTTTTTACTCAGACACTCCTCTCACGTGTCGCCAAAAACGGACACCTTCAGACGCTCTCTTGCGACTTGGGTCTCGCGTTTTCTCGGTATGAGATGCACGTAGATATGCACGGGGAGGGGGGACACGTCGACCTCTTCGGTCTCTACACCCCTCTCCAAGACGAGATAAACGATCACTCGATCCGACTCCGTCACGAAGTCGCCGAGACGACCTCCGATGTTATCTACAAAGGTATCTTGGGGGGGCGGAGTCTGGGCAACTTTGACGGGGGAGTCTACGTCGCCGAGGACGCTCAAAAGGTCGAGGCACTTCAGAGCAATCAAAATATCCTCATCTCGCCCAAGGCATCCGTCGACACGAGACCAAACTTGGAGATCTTTGCGGACGACGTCTCATGCGGACACGGTGCCACGGTCGGAGCGATGAACGAAGACGCCCTCTTCTATCTACGTTCGCGCGGTATCTCAAAACAGGAGGCGTACCAGACCCTCTTGATCTCCCAGATGTACGAACTTCTCGAGCGAGTCGACAACGCTTCTCTGCGAGACTTCTTGGCTCCTCTGATCGATCAACGTGTCTTGCAACTCTCCCAACAGGTAGAGGTGTAGAGATCTCACCCCCTTTTTTCCCGAAAGGGTACCCTCACTTCTAAGCCCTAACCCCTCCCTACCGATACTTAGGGTAGGTTGGGGACTTTTTTTTGATGGGCTTTTCGGCCAAATCAACTTTTTGCCCAATTTTTCGACCAATTCGCCCTCTTTTTTTTCCAAAGGGATTGATTGAGAGAGAGGAATTACCTATCT
>CAZATZ010000235.1:0-3111 GCA_964488175.1 uncultured Spirochaetales bacterium | reverse complement strand
GGGGGAGTGCTTTTCTCTCTTAAAGATATATTCTTAAAGATATATCTTAAGATCTTCTTAAGAGGGGTCTACTAAGAACGGAGGCAAACCGCCGATCGGGTCTGCTAAGAACGGAGGCAAATTCACTTTAGGGTCTACTAAGAACGGAGGCAAATTCGCTTTAGGGTCTGCTAAGAACGGAGGCAAATTCGCTCAAAATGGGGTAAAATAGAGGCAGATTTTCTTTTAGGGTCTACTAAGAACGGAGGCAAATTCGCCTCTTTATTCGTTCTCATCCTCTTGGTCAAAATCGGACAAAAAAAGCGAATTTGCCTCCGTTTCCTCTTTTTCAATAAAAAGAAGAGGTAAGTATTTTTTTAGGATAGAATGATACTTCTCTTGTTCTTCTTCTGGGCAGTCCAGCTGGATACCATCTCCATCAAAAAGAGGGGTTTTGTTATACCCGACACTCGCAATTTTGAGAGCCATAATGTTTTTGTCTGGCTCGCTGAGAATCAGAGGTATTTTATTCTCTCTAATTTCATTTGTTTGTGTCTGTTTTGTATAGAGATCTTTTAGCAAAGAGGAGACGAATAAAAAAACCTTTATGGTCTCTTCTCTGTTCTTTTTATTCTTAAAAGAGGCTCTTTTTTTGTCGACCCATGAAGGGTTTAAAGAGAGAGCAAAATCGATAAGATCAAGGCGTGATATTCCTGTTCTTGTGTATTTGTGATTTATATACTCGAGTGTCTTTCTGATCTGTGTTTTGTTTCCGATTAGCTTATAAAATGTTTCGGCTTCGTCCTTGGGAATAGAGTATTTTGAAAGTTGTTTTTGCGTCGTTTTCGACTGCATTTCTATCAATGTATTTAGATGTAATGGGAAAAAAGACCACCGCCCTTTCCCCTCTGAAAAGCAATTTTCAAGGAAGTTTTTTTCAATAAGAAAGACGACCTCAAAACCCTCCGATAGATTCTTTTTTTTGGCTTCGTAGGGGGCGATCAGGATCCTCGGGTTTCCTTCTGGGGTCATCGCTATTAGTGGTCTTCCCATTGCGTTAAGAAAATCTTTTTTTAATTTGGCTTTTAGGTGTTCGTACTCGTTATAAGAGACGTTGTATCCCTTGCTCTCCAGATCCTCTTTTCTTCCTATTGAGAGGATTTCAAAGAGAGTATAGTCGAACGAACAGACGTAAGAGTTTTTTAGTTTTTCGTTTGGAATCTCCTCTATCGTTAACCCTTTTACTTTCTTGGCATTTTTAAAGCTGTTATTGACTTCTGGGTGTGCTGAGAGAGAGAGGAGTGCGTCTATTAGAAAACCAACTCGAGCAAATCCTCTTATAGATTTCGGGTCTATCCCTTCGTTAATTTCGACCCCTTTTCTCTTTAGTAGGGCTGGGGTGTTTAGACTATACTCGGTGTGTTTTCTGGAGAGAGTCCCAAAGTGTTTTATTTCAATTTCATTTTTCATTTAAGACCTTACACTAGGGGAAAAGAATTATCTCTTCTTCAGGCTCTTCTGTTCTTTGATCTGGCTCTTGCCTTGGTTCTTCTCGGTTCTCTTTTGTTGTTTTGAGATCGTCTAGAATTGGTTCTTTAAAAGAGTCTATTCTTCCCGAATCTAAAGACTCTCCCTTTGAGACAAGGGCAAAAATAGAGCGATCTCCCACCTTTCCATAGTTATTCTTTACCGTCTCAACTGAGACTATTTTGACCACTTTTGACTCTTTCCAGTGGGGAAAGAAATCAAGAACTTCACCTTCTGAATGAATGAGAAACTCTTGAAAACCCTCTATTTTTGAATTTCTCCACTCTCTCATTCTGTCCTCGTAGGCGATGGGGCTTTCTCCTGCTTTTTTGGTAGCCTGATAAGATTGGACGAGATCGCCTGCGTAGATCGCCATACGTGCGTTGTCGATGAGAGCACTACTTCCCCGTGATGCGGTTCTTAAATTTCCGTCTGCCCTGTGGCTCTTGCTTACGTGGTGAGTATAGATAATCGTTTTTCCCTCGGCGGTGATGCCGTTTAACTCTCTTAGTAGCTCGGCTGCTTTTCCGTTGCTTGTCTCGATATCTCCCCACTTCTCACCAGTGCAGAAGGAAGAGAGAGGGTCGATAATATACACCTCGTAATCTGTTGCTTTTATCCATGATAAAATACTATCCATGGTGACCCCAAACGATGGGCGAAAGACAACGTTTGAACCGTGAGGGTTCTCTTTTTGATAATGCTCTTTAAACTCTTTTAAGAGAATCCCTACTCTATCTTCTCCGTCCTCTCCAGAGATAAAGGCGATCTTCTTCTTACTCTTAAGAGACTCGCGAAGTAAGATAGTACTTTTTCCTGTTCCTCCCTCGGCGGAGAAACAACACGTGACTCCCTTAATAATATCGATGTGACCAAGAGAGAGGGCGGTCTCTGTTTTGAGGTTTTCTACATTGATAGAAAGGGGGTCTACTGGGTCTATTTGTTCGATGTCTAGGTTCTCTACCTTGTCGAGAACCTTCTTTATCTGCTTTGCGTACTCTTTGAAGTCACTAACAAAAGGGACATTTCTAAACTCATTGTGAACGGTGTCTATTTTTTTCTCATACTCTCTCTCTTTCTCTCTTTTTATTTGACTATTTAAAAAAGTTCTGAGAGCGTCCTTCGACGTGTTAAATTTTTCATACGCGCTTGGGATTCCGTCGAGAGTGTTTAGGAACGTATCAATGTCATCTTTTTTGAGAACTCTTTTTGGCTGTTCAAAGATCGCCGAGAGTAACGAGAGTTTGCTGTCGTCTTCAGGGGGTATGTTTTCGAGAAAACCCTCTATCATCCCTCTGTGTTTTTTTGAGACACTCATTGATTAATTCTCATTCAACTCTTGGAAGATTAACTCTCGAATGCCTTGAGAAAAGGAGACGATGCCCCTCTCCTTTAGTTTGTTTTTAAAAGAATCTCTGTAGAGTTTTGGCATTCTCATGGTGACCAATACAGTCTCGCCTTCCTCCTCTGAAAAAGGGGATAATCTCTCTTTTTCTTTTGAGGAGTCAGGGCTTGGGGAATTGGTGATGTGGGGAGTTCCCATCAGTTCGGCAAGAGAGTTTTTTACCTCATTACTCATTTTGAATTATCCTCTTTAAATTTCTA
>CAZATZ010000234.1:0-3117 GCA_964488175.1 uncultured Spirochaetales bacterium | reverse complement strand
AGCCTAAAACGTGATAAAAACTAGTTTGCTTATAAAGGTTACCTCTAAACACTCGATTTTAGAAAATAAAGGGTACCCTAAAGAAGAATTTTTTTCATCAAAACTTAGCCATTGAATGAGTTTTGAAGGGTGTTTCGCCGTTCAATATTCGTCTTTGAGAGAGGGCGATCTTACGAAAAAAAATCGGTAGAAATGGCAAAATAGGTCTTAAGAAGTGCTTAAATATTCGATGCGGAAAGTTTCCTCTCGCTTTTCTCTTTCAACCCCTCGGTAAAGTTTCAGAATTCCTTTGGGGGTGGATATAGGGGGACGTTCATCTTATTTGTCTCGAAAGAATAAGCACGGTGGGGGCGACAACCCTCCACCCCTCCGAGAATAAATCGATTGACATTAGACTTCTTTTAACACTATAATGAAAATAACTGAGGATATTTGTAGTTTCACAAAAAAAAGAAAATAATTGATTTAAAAGTTTCTCAGGAAGTAGAGATGGGTCAACCGTGAAATGAGGTCTTTCTAAAAAAGAACCCTCTTGAAATCTTAGGCTTCGCCTACGGTTTTAAGTGCTGTTGTAAAGAGTTGAGAGACCAAAAGAAAATAAATAGAGGTACCCTTTGCAGAGAGTTAATCCTTTCTCATGGTACAAATGAGAGTTTTTTCGTTAAACGGTGGATCTATTGCTACGTGAAGAAAAGAAAATTTGAGACAGATGGCATCTTAAAAAATTAGAGTTGGGAGTACTGAGTCCCCCTTCTACCAAGTAAAAAGAGGTGGTGGGGATCTATTAAAAGAGAGGCGTACACTTTAAAAAATATTTTTAGGATGCCCGAAAGAGGGGCTATCCAATGAACTCATTAATGATAACAGTAATAGCCTCTGTTGGTGCGTTTTTATTAGGGTTTTTCGTTCGATTTATCTACGCTAAGATTCATTTAGCATCGGTAGAAAACAAGATTGAACGACTTGAAATAAAGGCAGGTACGGTTGTAGAAAAGGAGTCTCAAAAGATTCTTTTAGAGGCTGAAAAGTCGGCGGCTGGTATAAAACGCAGGGCAGAGGATGAGACGAGAAAACTCCGAGAGGAGATATCGCAAGAACGAAGGAGTCTACGAACTGAGAGTGAGAAAGTTCAAGGAGAGAATCAAGAAATTCTCACTAAGAGTCGTACCCTTGAGAAACAACAACAGCGGATTCAACGGCAGGAGTCCGATTTAAAAAGAGAGGCAAAGCAGCTCGAAGTCGAGTTGGAAAAGGTCTCTCAAATGACCGCACAGCAGGCGAAAAATCTAATTATTGATCGGATTGAGGTCGAGGCACGTAAAGATGCTGCGGCTCTGGTAGAGAAGATCGATAAAGAGGCGACGCAGGCTGCGGATAAAAAAGCGCGTTCCATTCTGGTCAACGTCATGCAGCGGATGGCGACTCAGGTGACGGGAGAGGTCTCTCTTTTGACCGTCTCTCTGCCGAGTGACGATGTTAAAGGGCGGATTATAGGGAAAGAGGGACGAAATATTCGTAGCCTAGAGACCCTTACTGGAGTCGATATTATTATCGACGACACCCCTGAAACCGTCGTGATCTCCTCTTTTGATCCGATTCGCCGTGTGATCGCCAAAGAGGTCTTAGACCGGTTGGTTGTCGATGGTCGAATTCACCCCGTTCGAATCGAAGAGGTTGCCAATAAGGTGACGAAGGAGATCGGACAGAAGATATACGAGGCGGGGGAACAGGTTCTCCTCGATCTTGGGATTTTGAATGTTCACGACGATATGGTGAAGGCGTTAGGTCGACTTCAGTATCGAACCAGTTACGGACAAAACGTTTTAGAACACTCCAAAGAGGTCGCCGTTTTAGCGGGGATGCTCTGCGCCGAGGTGGGAGGAGATCGTGAATTAGTACGTCGTGGAGCTCTTTTTCACGATGTTGGTAAGGGGATGGCGAGCGATGGGGACAGTAGTCACATCGAGCTTGGTGCCGCCCTCGCAAGACGGATTGGGGAGCGAGAAGAGGTTGTCAATGCGATCGAGGCTCACCACGGAGACGTTCCGTTTGGGTGTCTGGAGAGTGTGATTGTCCAGATGGCTGACGCTATCTCCGCCTCTCGCCCTGGGGCGAGACGAGAAAATGTTGAGAGCTATATCAAGCGACTAGAGAACTTGGAGGCGATTGCCAAAGAGTACGAAGGGGTTGAGAAGGCGTTTGCTCTACAGGCGGGACGTGAGTTACGAATTCTTGTCGACACAGATCTCGTCGATGATGCTGAGGCTCAAGAGATCGCAAAAAATGTGGCAGAAAAAATTGAGGGTACCTTAAAATATCCGGGAAGGATTCGGATTACGATTATTCGAGAATCTCGTTTTGTCGAGTACGCCCATTAATTAATGAATGAATCATACGTACAAATCTCCACGATAGGTGTGGGGCTTTGTACGTACGAAAGAGGCTTTCGGTCTCTTTGATCGGTTATCAAAAGCAACTTAAAATGAAGAGATGTTTTGAGTGGGAGGGCTTTAGCCAAATTGAATGCTGTCTTTTATAATGCAACGTCCTCATACGCACAGGCCTCCTTCGCTCTCTTACCACAGCTAGGGTTCCGTCTCTACGCTGTTACGAAGGAGATGTCCGTCGTTCAAAAAGCGATGACGGAGAGTGATATTCCTTTCGGTTGGTTTATTCCTGTCTATAATGATCCAAAAGAGAAGATACGGACGAAGTTTTTGGTTCAAGACGCACTCGACCAGTTCGCCTCTTTTGAGCTAGTTATCTATCTGATTGAGAGAGAGAATGAGGTGGCGGAGGCGTTAGAACTCTTCTCTGCGATCGATCCTATTCTTATTGAACAATCGAGGGGAGTCCACCTCTTTTTGATCGAGGAAAACTTCTACTCCTCTGTCGAAAAATCTCTTAAAGATTTAAATCTAGAAGACCCACGGTATGAACTCTTAGTTCTAGACGAAAGTGTCTCTCTGCAAGAGCGAATAGAGAGCGTTCTCCCTAAAATTTAGCGGATCTAAAAACTTCCTTCCTGAAATTTTATCGAAAATGGTACTTGGGTTGAAAAGCCGATTTCGGAAAAAGAGAGAGAACTGAAACGACTCCTTCAACTGGGACAACTCG
>CAZATZ010000233.1:0-3117 GCA_964488175.1 uncultured Spirochaetales bacterium | reverse complement strand
CTAGGCGATTGATGATAGAGTTGGCAGAGATCGGTCGTGGCGGTGAGGTTTAGCTCTTTTGTCTGGAGAAATTCGGAGATCTCTCTGTCTTCGAAGGGTGAGAGCTTCTCGTTGACCTTCTGCACTTTTTCGCTGAGAATATCGACGAGTATGACTTCATTTTTCTGTGCGAAGAGAACTGCGTTGGAGAGTCCCACGTACCCACAACCTACGACACCTATTTTCATCTCTCTTTCCTCTCCCTGTCCCTCTTTCATCCCGTCTTTTTCTGGGGCTAAACTTCGTTTTTAGAGGTTTCCATCTTTGAATTAAACAAATATTTTGCCAAAAAACTCTCTTCGCCTCTCTTCTGCAAACCCGCAAGTTCATCGACGAGTAGAGAGAGTATACCTAGAAAAAACGAAAGAACAAGAACACAGAGGGGGTTGATTCTCTTTTATTTCTCGCTTTTTAATTGGTGGGATTGATTGGTCGTGTTGGTACCATCGAGGGAACTCCTCTCTCGTCTGTGACCTCTCCGATCTCCTCTTCTACGTTTCCCTATAAGCTAGGGGAAGGCATCAAATTTTGATTTTGGTGATACTATTGGTCGCAATGAAATAGCCAATAAATATATCAGCAATATTGACGTCAGTGAATTTGTGAGTAAACACAACGCCTACAAAGACACTTTGAGTCAATTCCTCCGTGTGTCCCGTCCAACACCAATAAAAGATACACTGGTCTATCTCCTCAAACTTATAAAAATCTTCCGTTGACGAACTCCTTCTCAGGAAAAACCATCTCCAAGGAGTTGCGAATTAGAGGGAAATTGGTATGATTCTTTTTAGTCGATTTGAGGGTGCCTCTGAGGGTTTTAAAGAGAGGTCTGAGAGTTAAAGGATAACAATAAATGGAGTTTTTTGTACTTGGAACGAGTGGAATGATGCCACTTCCTGGGCGATTTTTAACGTCGGGATTACTGCGTTACGACGATGGATCTTTGATCCTCTTTGATTGTGGGGAGGGGACGCAAGTCGCCCTTCGCAGACAAAATCTCCGCTGGAAAAAGATAGACATTATTCTCATTACCCACACCCACGCCGATCACATCACGGGACTTCCGGGTCTCTTGATGCTCTCTTCACAGGTCGATCGAGATACCCCCCTCTTGATCATCGGCCCACCAAAGACCAAAGAGTACGTCGAGACAAATCGCAGGGTTCTCGACATGTACATCAATTACGAGATCATCGTCCAAGAGATCGACCCACGGCAAAATCAGATCGTCTTTGAAACCCCTCTCTATACGATTCGCTCTATCCCGCTCTTCCACCGAAAACCCTGCGTCGGGTATATCTTTGAAGAGAAGCCAAGACCCGGTATATTTCACCCTGAAAAAGCCCTTGAACTCGACGTCTCTCGAGGTCCTCTGTGGGCAAAATTACAGAGGGGAGAGGCCGTTGAAAATGGTGCAGGAGATCTCATCGAACCGTCTCAAGTACTAGGCGACCAGAGAAAAGGGCGAAAACTCTCGTATGTCACAGACACCCTCTACCTCGATACGATCTCGGCGGAGGTCAGCGACTCCGACCTATTCGTCTGTGAGGGAATGTTTGAAAACAGTCTCCTCCAGAGTGCCACGGAGAAGCGGCATTTAACGGCGAGACAGGCGGCGAACATCGCCCAAAAAGCGGGAGGGGTCAAACAGCTGGGACTCACGCACTACTCCCCCCGCTACACCAATCATGAGTTGAAAAAATTGCGAGAGGAGGCGAGAGAGGTCTTTCCCGAAACGATACTCCTCAAAGAGAAGATGCATTTCACTCTCGATCACGAAGATTAAGCCCACGGAGATGACGCAAACGATAAATTAAGCAGCTAGAAGATAGATGACCACCCTCTCTTTTTGGGGGACAGGAGGTCTTCTCTTTTTTCTAGCAAAACCCACAAAAAACCCAAAAGAGGAGAGGGTCTCTATGTCAGAAAAAATGTCGCAAAAAAAGAGTTCATCGTATTCCATCGCAGTTCTACCCGGAGACGGTATCGGGCCCGAAGTTGTGCAGAGTGCGATTCAAGTCTTAAACCGAGTCTCTCAAAAAAGAGACCTTACTTTTGACCTGCACTACGCAGAGATCGGAGGAGCGGCTATCGACGCAAGCGGAGACGCCTTTCCTCCTAAGACTCGTGAACTGATTCAAGAGGTGCAAGCCGTCTTACTCGGCAGTGTCGGCGGTCCAAAATGGGATCACCTCCCCCCCGAAAAAAGCCCTGAAATTGGGGGTCTTCTCGCTCTGAGAAAGGCGATGAAACTCTACGCCAATCTACGACCCGTTACGATCCCTCCCTCTCTTCAAGAGCTCTCTCCTCTCAAAGAATCACGCTTGAGCGGATCGCCCCTCCCTGACACTAAGGGGGGAAATGCAGAGAGAGGGGTCGATTTCGTGGTGGTTCGTGAACTCTCCTCTGGAGTCTACTTTGGTGAGCCAAAAACTCTCTCACAGAGCGAGGGAGTCGACACCATGCGGTATCGTTCCGAAGAGGTAGAACGAATCGCCAGAGACGCTTTTCTCTTGGCGAAAAAACGTCAAATGAGGGTCTGTTCTATCGATAAAGCCAACGTACTCGCCTCTTCACGGCTGTGGCGAGAGTGTGTTACGAGAGTACACGCTGAAGAGTTCCCTGAGGTAACGCTTGAGCACCAGTACGTCGACAACACCGCCATGCAGTTTGTTCTCAACCCTCAGCAGTTTGATGTTGTCTTAACGGGAAATCTCTTCGGTGACATCCTCTCGGATATCGGGGCAGCTCTCTGCGGCTCTTTGGGACTTCTCCCCAGTGCCTCTCTAGGAGAGTCTGTCGCCCTGTATGAACCCTCGGGAGGGAGTGCCCCCGATATCGCCAACCAAGACAAGGCCAACCCCATCGCACAAATTCTCTCGGTAGCGATGATGCTAGAGGGTTCATTTAACCTCGTTGAAGAGGGAACGAGAATTCGCCAAGCGATCTCCTCTGTTATCGGTAAGGGGATTCATACCCAAGACATCGCAACGAAAACGACCAAGAGGATCGTCGGATTAAAAGAGATGACGGAGTGCATCTGTGAAAAACTGTAGTTCGTGCGACTGGCTATCTCTA
>CAZATZ010000232.1:0-3119 GCA_964488175.1 uncultured Spirochaetales bacterium | reverse complement strand
TAAATTTAACCAGAAGAGTCGCCTTAGATCTGGGTGTTTGACTCAATCCGTTACACGGCTGGATTCGCTATTCGCTATGTCTTCCTCTCTAAAAGGGTAGTGAAATTTCGCTTTTTCCTTGCTTAATCTCTGAACCTGTGATACCATGACATTGCCTATTTGTTCTGATACTATCTATTGGAGTGCCTTTTAGAGTATTAGATTTCTTATACACAAAGGAGAAGTATATATGTTTCAAACGATAATAGACACTCTGCTTGCTATTATTTGGAGTCCGCCTCTTGTCTATGGAGCCCTAACGATCGGTCTCTGGTTCTCTTTCAGGACTGGATTTGCCCAAGTTCGCCACTTTGGTGAGATGGGGAGACTTTTAGGAGATGGCAAGGCGTCTGGTAGTGGAATCTCATCTTTTCAAGCTTTAGCGGTCTCCATTTCGGGAAGAGTTGGGACAGGAAATATTGCGGGAGTGGCTAGTGCTATCGCCTTCGGGGGACCTGGAGCCGTCGTTTGGATGTGGATTATCGCCTTTTTAGGAGCCTCATCGGCCTATGTGGAGGCGGCTCTCGGACAACTTTACAAAGAGAACGATCAGACGACGGGAGAGTACCGTGGTGGTCCAGCGTATTATATCGAGAAGGGGTTTAAGAATAAGAAACTAGCGATTCCGTTCGCCATCGTCTTTACGATTTCCACCATTCTTGCTACTGGTTTTTTTCTGCCAGGAATCCAAGCAAATGCGATTGTCTCTGGAATCGAAACCGCCTTTAATATACCCAAAATGGGAACGGCTATTCTACTTGTTTCCTGTCTTGGAGTTATTATTTTTGGAGGGATTAAGAGAATCGGAAAGGTCGCAGAATACGTTGTCCCCTTTATGTCAGTAACCTATATTCTTATTGCGATTATCGTCCTTGTTCTTAATGTACAGAAGATTCCTGAGATGTTTGGTCTGATGATCTCTTCCGCTTTCGGTTTCAATGCTACGTTTGGTGGTATTTTGGGTTCTGCGATCGCTTGGGGAGTTAAAAGAGGAATCTATTCGAATGAAGCTGGGCAGGGAACAGCGCCTCACGCAGCGGCAGCCGCAGAGGTCTCTCACCCCGCCAAACAGGGCTTGGTTCAGGCCTTTAGTGTCTATATCGATACTCTCTTTGTCTGTTCTGCGACCGCTTTCCTAATTCTCTCTACGGGAGCCTATAACATATATGATCCAGGAACAGGAAGTGCGATAGTAGAAAATCTTCCCGGTGTTGAGGTCGGCCCAGGCTTTACTCAAGCAGGGGTAGAGGGAATTCTTCCGGGGTTTGGTGCCGCCTTTGTCGGTCTAGCTCTTCTCTTTTTTGCGTTCACAACGATTATGGCCTACTACTATCAGGCAGAGGTAAACGTTACCTACCTGAATGATCGATACGGACATAAGAAATGGCTCATCAATCTTCTAAGAATCTTACTTTTAATGTCTGTTTTTCTTGGGACTCAAATTTCAGGAGGGGCCGCTTGGGGACTCGGTGACATTGGAGTCGGTCTGATGGCGTGGCTCAACCTCGTTGCCATTCTTATTCTTCAAAAACCAGCGATTGCGACTCTTCGGGACTACGAAAAGAAGCTCAAATCTGGAAATAAAGATGTTCGATTTAAGCAGAGCGATATTGGCTTAAACGATCCAGGAAGCTTGTGGGATTAATCTTTTCTCTGTTTTGAGATTTGTGATTAACCCCCTCAAATGCTAAAAGCTATAAGGTCTCTTCGCTGAGGCTTTATAGCTTTTTTAATCTCAGGGTACCCTTAATAGAGAACGGTTAATTTTTTTACTCGAGACTTAAAAGGCGATAGACCGCCTCATTTCCTATTCCCTCTTTTTTTCGAGGGTGAATCCCTTAGAAATTCTCTCGCCTCTTTTCTCTTTTGGTGAAAAGTGCTATCCTCTTTTAATCACTCCTCTTATGTTAGAAAAAGAGGCAAGGTCGTAAGAAATCTCCCCCCGATGTTGAGGAATCCGTGGCAAAAAAAGTAATCGCCAATCGTGTCTATCTCCTTCTCGGTCCTGAAAATGGATTAAAGCACGAGTGGAGCGAGGAGCTTATCAAAAAATTTAAACACTCTTGTCACGATGAATGTGAAGAGTTTACGTTCTACCCCTACGACACCGATTTTTCGATCATCCTAGGGGAGTTGACCAACCTCTCCCTCTTTACCTCCTTTCGCATCATCTCAATTTTTAACCTCGAGGATTTTAAACCAAAAGAGATCTCTCAACTGGGAGACGGTATCTCTCATCTCAACGAGACAACTCTCCTCCTTCTTTACAGCCAGAAAACAACGGCGGATAGAAAACTTACCTCCTACGTCTCCTCTGAGAGAAAGCGGATCTTCTGGGAGCTAAACGCTTCTCAAAAACAGAACTGGATCCACCGATACCTAGAAAAACACGATACGAGTATCACCAATGGAGCGATCGAGATGCTTCTCGATCTCATCGACAACACAACGGAGCAGATAGCCACCACGTGCGACGCCCTCATCCAAAAGCGGCGGGGAGATCGCATCGATGAAGATACTGTGGTGGCACTGATTGATCACAGTAAGGGAGAGTCGATTTTTAATCAATTTCAGAAGATTTTCGCTCGCAATATCACGACAACGCTCGAAGTTACCCGCTCTCTTCAGAATTATTGAACCGCTGATGGCGTCGGTATTCTCTCGGGACTCCTCTGGCAGTTTGAAAACTTATACGGTGTCAAAGGTGAGGTTGAGAGGGGAGTACGGGTAGACAGTGCGTTTGATACCTTTAACGTTCGAGGAAAAACGAATCGAGAGCACTACCAGCGAGGGATAAAGAATTTTTCTCGTCACGACCTAGAGAGAGGTCTTTTACTCTTTAGTGAGTTTGATATCGAGATAAAGTTAGTCAAAAAAGAGTCCCATTTTATTCTCCTCACCTACTTTTTCTACCTTCTTTTGGTTGGGAGTCCACGTGCGGAAAAAGACCGAGAAGAGATACTCGCCGAAGAGTTTATTTTCGATCTGTAAAGCTCAAAAATACGATATAGATGCAATGGATAAAGCGTTGGATAAAGAATTATTGGAACTTATTGGATAAGGGAATTTCGAAATAAGTC
>CAZATZ010000231.1:0-3157 GCA_964488175.1 uncultured Spirochaetales bacterium | reverse complement strand
GTCAGTGGTTAAATGAGGTATACAATATTAAAGAGAGTTCTCTTTATCAGATGATACAAGATAACCACGTGTATCATGGTATTTCAGCCCCAAAAACTTTGGATGTCCGCTATATTACAGAGGATGTACCAACAAGTTTAGTCCCTCTCTCTGAATTGGCTAAGATTGTTCAGGTAAAAACACCTGTGATAGATCACTTTATCGATATCGCCTCTCTGATTCATAAAAAAGATTACCGAAAAGAGGGTCGTGATCTTAAACGATTAGGTCTCGACAATAAAAATTTAGATGAAATGATGCAATATATTGAAAAAGGGTAATATATTCACCTCTCCGTTGCGAGATTCCCAAAGTAAGAGTAAATGATGAGGTCGAGGCTCTCTTTCCGAGAAAAAAATGAATTGATCTTTTTTAAGAAAATTTCGAACTTTCCTTTTTTAATGTTTGGTAGTCATTATATCAAGAGAATGGCTATGAGTCTTTTTTGTTGCCATTGATTATACAATCGGATTGTATAAAAAGGAACCTCTAAAACCCCCTTTTTTATTTCTAACCAGATCTTTTCTGCCAATCGTTTTTTTCAGAGCTCTACAATAAATAAATAAAACTTGACATAGTTTCCTCGCTTTGATATATTCCCATACTATGAAAATAAAAAGTATAAATATCTTAGTAGACGAACTGTTTAGTCGTCTGTTTGGTTTGTATTTTTTTGTCAATAAATATAAAATAGTAAAGTATGAAGTAGTGAGTCCTGAATTCAGGAAAATTTTTCGTAAAATGCAAAAGAAAGGAAATCGTGATGAGTAACCAACACAAAATAACCTACACCAAGACAGACGAAGCTCCGATGTTGGCAACCTACGCCTTCTATCCAGTGCTTGAAGCCTTCGCAAAATGTGCGAATGTCGGACTAGAGATCCGTGATATCTCTCTCGCCGCCCGTATCATTTCAAATTTCAACGACTACCTCGCCCCTGAGCAGAGAGAGAGTGACGCTCTCAAAGAGTTGGGAGAGATGGTAAAACAGTCCACCGCAAACGTTATTAAACTCCCTAACGTTAGTGCCTCTCTTCCTCAGATAAAGGAGACTATCGCTGAGCTGCAAGGTCAAGGATACCCTCTCCCCGATTATCCCGAAGTACCCAAAAACGAGAAAGAGACGGAGATCAAAGAGCGATACGATCTCGTCAAGGGGAGTGCCGTTAACCCCGTTCTACGAGAAGGAAACTCGGATCGAAGACCCCCCTCCGCCGTCAAAGAGTACGTGAAGGTAGAACCCCATTCGATGGGAGAGTGGCTTCCCTCTTCGACATCTCACGTCGCATCGATGTCGTGCGATGATTTTTACGACAATGAAAAATCCCTTACCGCTGAAAAAGAGATGATGGTTCGTATCGAATTCGTCGCAAACGGAGAGACTAAGATTCTAAAACCTGACTTCCCCATTCTTGCGGGCGAGATCATCGACTCTACTGTGATGCGTGTCAAAACACTACGTTCTTTCTTAGAAAAAGAGTTAAAGGACGCGAAAGAGAGCGGAATTATTTTCTCTCTTCACCTCAAAGCGACGATGATGAAGGTCTCCGATCCTATCCTCTTCGGACACGCCGTTACCGTCTTTTTCAAAGATCTTTTCGATAAACATGAAGAGAGTTTTAAGAAGCTAGGAATCAATCCTAACAACGGTTTTAACGATCTTCTGATTAAGATAGAGCAGCTTCCCACCAAAGAGAGAGAGACGATCTTAAAAGAGATAGAGCTCTGTTACGATAAACAACCCGAACTAGCGATGGTTAACTCGGATAAAGGGATTACAAATCTCCACGTTCCTAGTGATATTATCATCGATGCCTCGATGGCCGCCGCCCTTAGAACCTCGGGGCAGATGTGGGGACTCGACGGGAAGTTGCACGACACAAAATTTGTGATTCCTGATCGCTGTTACTCTGGCATCTATCAAGAGGTTATCACCTTCTGTCAGAAAAATGGAGCCTTTGATCCTACCAAGATGGGAAGTGTTCCCAACGTCGGTTTGATGGCTCAAAAGGCAGAAGAGTACGGCTCTCACGACAAGACGTTCGAAGCTGAGGGAGAGGGAACGATTCAAGTTGTCGATTCTAAAGGAACTGTTTTGATGGAGCAAAAGGTCGAAAAAGGCGATGTCTTTCGGATGTGTCAAGCCAAAGATGAACCGATTCGAAACTGGGTCTCCCTCGCTGTAGAACGAGCGACCAAAACGGGATCCTCTGCGATTTTTTGGCTCGACTCAAACCGAGCCCACGATCGGGAGATGATTCAAAAGGTAGAGACCTACCTAAAAGAGTATGACACGAAAAATTTAGATATTTCTATCCTTGCTCCCAATGAAGCGATGAGAAAATCCTTAGAAAAAGTGAAAGCGGGAGAAGAGTGTATCTCTGTGACTGGAAACGTTTTACGGGATTATCTCACCGATCTCTTCCCCATCCTAGAGCTGGGAACGAGTGCCAAAATGCTCTCGATAGTTCCTATGTTACAGGGGGGAGCGATGTTTGAGACGGGGGCGGGTGGATCAGCACCTAAGCACGTTCAACAGTTTGTGGAAGAGGGACACTTACGATGGGACTCTTTGGGAGAGTTTTTGGCTCTAGCCGCCGCCTTTGAACGAATGGGAGATAAATACAATATCCCTCGCTCAACCATTTTAGGTCGTTGTCTCGACAAAGCTGTCGGAAATTTCCTCCGAGATAAAAAATCCCCTTCGCGTAAAGTTAATGAGCTAGACAACAGGGGAAGTCAGTTCTATTTGACAAAGTACTGGGCTCAAAATCTCGCTGAGCAGAGTGACGACACCGAGTTACAGAACCTCTTCCGTTCCTTAGCGAAGTCTCTGTCGGAGAAAGAGAAGGAAATTTTAGCAGAGATCAATGCGACACAGGGTAAACCCATCGATATCAAGGGATACTACCACCCTGATGACGAAGCGGTGACTCGAGCGATGCGACCGAGTAACTCTTTCAATGATTTGATCGCTGGATTAAACTAAAAGGGTACCTCTAAAAGAGGTTCGTTTCCAATCTTCCTATTTTACTATCTATTTAAAAATAGGAAGAGACACCCTCACACCCCACATCAAACGTTTAGGCGTCTGGTGTGGGGTGTCGTTTTTTAGATT
>CAZATZ010000230.1:0-3160 GCA_964488175.1 uncultured Spirochaetales bacterium | reverse complement strand
AGTTCCGCCTAAAGTGTAAAAAAGAACATCTCTCAGAAGGGGGTGTTCTTTTTTTTATCTCTTCTTCTTTCTAATTCTTTTCTGAAATCGAGATTTTATCGATTCTTTTGAGCTTTAGGGTACATCTATTCACTCGATTGGCTAAAAAAAAGAATAATCTCTACAATTCTATTTCTATTTTTTAATTTATTGATATTATCGCTTGCAAGAATGACCTCACAAGAATGTTCTCTGCAACTCTTTTTTATTTTGACAAAAGCTCGATGAAAAGAAAAAAAGAGGAAGGAGTTCTGAGAATGATGACTCTTGATCGGGCTACCTTCATACTCCTCGGGGAAATATGACAAAGGGAAAATCGTTATGAACGTGATTATAATAGTTTTAGACTTCATTGGTGCCTTGGGAATGTTTCTCTACGGAATGAAGGTAATGAGTGAGGGATTACAGAAGAGTGCGGGCAATCGATTGCAAGCCATCATGAATCACCTCACCAGTAACCGTTACATGGGGGTTTTTACTGGATTTATTACCACCATCTTACTCCAATCATCTTCGGCAACGACCGTGATGGTGGTCGGTTTCGTTAACGCAGGAATTTTAAATCTGGTGCAATCGATTGGGATTATTATGGGGGCGAATATCGGAACCACCGTAACGAGTTGGATCGTCTCCCTCTTTGGATTCAAATTCAAAATCGCCAGCTTTGTCTTACCGATTATTGCGGTTGGTTTTCCCCTCTATTTTTCGAAAGGTCAAAAACAGAAATTCTGGGGGGAGTTCTTAATCGGATTCGGACTCCTTTTTCTAGGAATTGAATTCTTAAAAAACTCCATTCCTAAACCGAATGCGGAGACCCTCACTTTTCTCGCTCAGTACGCAAATCATGGATACCTTTCTATTCTTCTCTTTGTCTTCATCGGTCTTATTTTAACCGTGGTTGTCCACTCCTCCTCAGCCTCGACGACGATCATCTTAACGATGGCTCATACAGGGTTGCTCTCTTTTCCTATCTCCGTTGCCATGATCTTTGGAAGCAATATAGGAACGACGATTGACGCTCTACTGGCGTCGCTGGGGGGTTCGACCAACGCCAAACGCGCCGCCTTTGTTCACCTTCTTTTCAATCTTATCGGCTCTCTGCTCGCTGTTATCTTCTTCTACCCCTTTGTCAGCCTCATCAATGTCATCTCGCCTACCGAAGATATTACGATCAAACTGGCTCTCGTTCACACCCTTTTCAACGTCTGTAACACCCTCGTCTTTCTTCCTTTCACCACAGTATTAGCCAATTTCGTGACTCATTTAATCAAAGAAAAAGAGGAAGATACCTCGGGTGAATACTCACTCCCCTTCCTCCTTCCCGCCAATAAAGAGAGACCAACAACCGTTATTCTTAACGTCCGCCAAGAGATTTCACAGATGACATCGGTCTTACAAAAAATGTTTTTACACGTCATTAACGTCCTGCAAAACCCCGATCAAGATATGTCGGCGGTGGTGAAAAAGATCTATCAAGAGGAGGAACTCACCGATCGGATGCAGGAGGAGATGTTGGGCTACATAGGAGACTCTTTTCAGCTAAACTTGTCAGAGCATCAAGCGACTACGTTACAAGCGTACTCTCGAATTATTAACGAGCTTGAACATCTCGGCGACTGCTGCATGAATATCGTCTTATGGGCAAAAAGACGGTATGAGCGTAAAATTCCTCTCTATGAAAATGCGGAAGACGATCTGATTCCGTACTCGCGGATGGTACAAGAGTTTTTCGATTTTGTTGTCGTTCATACCCAGAGAGAGGAGATGGCTCCCAGCGATATTAAAAAGGCCTATGAATACGAAGAGAAGATTAATTTGGGAAGAAATCGACTCAAAAAGATCGCACGAACCTCTATTATTGCTGGAGGAAATGTCAAGGGCGGTCTTCTCTTTATCGATATCGTTCGCCAACTGGAAAATATGGGCGACTACTGTCTCAATGTAGCGCAAACACTCCAAGAAAATACATAGAGGTTCCCTAGAGTTTTTCTAAGAGCTGGTGTCCCACTCTCCAGTTATCTCCAGCCCCCATCGTCACAACCAGATCTCCTGGCTGAACGATCTCTCGTAGCTCTTCGACCGCCTCCTCAAACGTCTGAGGAGTGTAGAGAGTGGGGGGAGAGTTCTCTTGCTCTATCCTCTTCTGCATGCGACCGATGAGATCACTCTCCTGACTCTCTTCACGGGCACTCGTATAAATAGGATGAAGAAAGAGAAGATCGCACTGGCTCAGAGCGAGACAAAACTCCTCAAAAAAACCCTCCGTTCGAGAGTAGGTGTGGGACATAAAATCAAGAATGACCCGCTCCGATCGATAAAAACTTTTTAGTCCTTTGAGAGTCGTCTCTATCTCACTGGGATGGTGTCCGTAGTCGTCAACGATCGTGACTCCTCGCCGCTCTCCGATCTTTTGAGAACGCCGAGTCGCTCCTTGAAACTCTCTTAACCCAGAGAGTAGTCGCTCTTCTGTGATAAAAGGGGCGAAACATTTCTCCCGTGCGAGGGACTGCATCACGGCAAACGCCCCCGTTGCGTTTCGAATATTGTGCTCCCCAGGAACAGAGAGTGAGAACCCCTTCTTGGTTCCCTCTAGGAGAAATTTCTGCTCCCCTCTCGCCTCTTCTATTTCACGAATTTGGTACGGAGAGTTCGCAGAGGTTCCATACTCAACGAGATTGATCGGTATCTTTTTTTCTCGCAACTCCCGCCCTAAGCGAGCCGCCCCTTCGTCGTCTTGGCAGTAGATAAGGGTTCCGTTTTCGGGAAGTCTTAAAACGTACTCCCAGTAGGCGCGATAGACGTCTTCAAAATCGGTGTAGTAATCGAGATGGTCGAGTTCAACGCCGGTTAAAAGAATAATATTCGGATGGAAAGAGAGAAAGTGCCGCCGATACTCGCAGCTCTCAGCCACAAAGAGCGACTCCCCCCTCGTCAAAGCAGCCCTCTCGCCCAACTGTGGCAGACCGCCTCCCAGCATCAAGGTCGCTGGAAACTCTGTCGCCTCTAACATCGTCGCTAAAAAGGCGGTGGTCGACGTTTTCCCATGGGTTCCCGCCACACCGATAGAGAAGCAATCTCTACTTAAAATTCCTAACATCTGCGGATAATTGAAAAGGGGAAG
>CAZATZ010000229.1:1599-3232 GCA_964488175.1 uncultured Spirochaetales bacterium | reverse complement strand
CTAGTTAAATTCATCTTTTTTGAACAGAATTTGTTAAAAAATTTGTTAAATAGGGAAAGGAGATTCGATACGTCGTCTCGTCCATTTAAAAAATGAAAAATCTCAAAAATCTTTTTTTTCTACGAAAGAGAGGTAAATTTGGTGTTTCATAACTTTGAAATTCCGTAAGATAAGAGTAGAGATAAAATCGAATGCTCTTCGAGTCCTCTTGGGCTGAGCGATTTGTGACTCTGCTAGAAGTTCAAAATTTTTCTGAATACCCTTAGGGTACCTCTAAAAAGTCGTTTCATCAATCTTTTTAGAGAGGGTTTGAAATATCCAAGGAACACAGCCAAAAAGCGTGTCTTTTTTAAAAAGAAATCTCTTTGTTCTCTCTCTTCTCTTCTCTCTCAATCTCTCTCTCTTCTCGCAAGTGATCCCAGAGTATCGGTTTGATGATCTGAGCCGAAGTTCGTACAATATATCAAAAATTCCCTTCTCTTTATTTTTCAATACGGCTGGGTATAGCAGACTCTTGGCTCGGACGCTCTCGGGTCTGTCCAATGACGCCACCTATTATCTGAGTTCACCAGCGGCGGGAGCTTTGAGTGATCGGACGATGTTGACAACCGATTTTATTATTGATGAAAATATTCAGTCCTCCGATGGACGGTTGAATCGTTTGGACTTCTTTTTTAGTACTGATTTGGGTCGATTCTCTTTTGCAGGAAATTTTAGTTACCTCTCCTCTTCCCTCTCTGCCGAAAACTTCTCGCTGGAAGGAGTCTCTTCAGCTCTCTTGTTGGGAACGGATATCGGAGCGTATTCGGCGCGGTTAAATAGTTCTGGTATTTTATTTCAGACGTTTGGTAAATTTTACAGTGATCTCTCTTTCGGTGGGACGGTTGCTCTGAGTGAGACGCTCAACTACACCGAGACGATCGGGCAGCTAATCACTGAGAACCTGTTGGTGACGCTCGATACTGGATTGCTGATGCGTATCGCGGTTCCCTCTTTTGAGTTCAAAAGGACAAAAAATCTTCTGATTGGGATCAATGCCTTTGATCTACCTCTCTTCTCTCCCCAGAAAAAGGGCGTCTATTTACCCTACTATTTGTCGGGGAGTCTGGGCTATTTTCTCCTCGATGATTTGAATTTTTCAGTGACGTATGATTACGTTCTCCCGAGTAGTGACTCGCTAGGATACGCCGAAGATCGAGTCGCTGTCGCCTCTTATTGGAAGCCGATCCCTTGGGTCTCTCTGGGGGTTGCTTACCAGTACCAGAAGACTCAGCAAGTCTTTAAGGTCAGCCCTGAATTTGGCTTTGAATTTATCTCCGTCGCCTTTGGGTGGGAGGGAGCTTTAAATGCGCAGAAACAGGGAATTCAAAATACCTACACGATCTCCCTCTCTTTTAACTCGCTCTTTAAAGATCAAATTGAGAAGAAGAAGGTGGAGGATAAGAAGAAGGCGAAACTCTCTTATAAAGAGGCTCTCATCGCTTTCCGTGCGGGAAATCAGAAGGAGAGTATCAAGCTTTTGCGAAGAACACTCTTTGAGGATCCTGAACTTAAAGTGGCTCAAGAGCTTCTTGAAATCATTGTAAGGCAGAGAAAGATCCGTGAAGGGTTAAGCAAAAATCTAGAGCTGTAA